>JAHEEQ010000025.1:5594-7195 GCA_024640585.1 Micrococcales bacterium | reverse complement strand
AAAAAATCCTGTCTTAACGCTGCAAATGACCATGTAACGCAAGTTGCTAGACCGTTGGCATTCGACTGGCAAACACCCACTCCCCTCCCCCTGCAAAAACTGTAGAGCCACTGTGCAATGAGCCGCAATGACGAGCCCAGACGCTTTTAGTGGAATGGTTTGTGGAAAGCCAAAAAGCGGTTTACTGAGCGTTTTGTAATCGGCGCTTACACGACTTAACAGATCGTCACTCTTGTAATTGATACCAACAACTGAACAGTTACAAGCAAGCAAATTTCTTTATCCAAGTAATTTTTCAATTCTGATTGGCTTAATATGGCAAGCAGGATTACGCCCAATCGGCGACTTAAACATCAAACAAACAGAGGATAACGATGGATCTCTTGTCCGTACGTGTAAAAAATTTCCGCTCAATAGTAGATTCAGGATGGGTTCCCCTCTCGCACGACGGAGTTACTGTATTTGTTGGGCAAAACGAAAGCGGCAAAACTTCCTTGTTAGATGCAATCAACTGCGTCGTAGGAACTGCAACGCTTGGAGCAAATGACTTACGGGTTGAAGAGGATTTGCCAACTGTATCCATCAAGATCAGCTTTACAAAGTCAAAAGGTATTCAGGAGTTCTTTAAAACAGTAAAACTGGCCCATGTCGAATTGCTTGAGGAATACATCCAAAACAATGACGGCAAACTTTTCTTAGAGTACACATGGCTAAAAAAATCCGACAAATATGAGTGCTACGTAGAACTTCTAGAAAAAGAACTAGAAATCAAACTCGATGAATATGTTGGCAACTCATCACAAAAAAATACAAGTGACAAAGCAGAACATGAAGTTACAGAGGAAGAGAAAGCTGAAACAGAGCCCCAAAAAAATGAAGACGAAGAACTATCTGACTTAGACCTCGTTGATCTAGCTATCAAGATCGATAGAGAATTGCCAAGAGCCGTACTTTTCAAAGCTGAAACTGGCTTACTACCGAATCAAATTGACATTACAGATGCAGGCGAACTAGTTGGAGAAGGAGCAGCAGCAGCGGCAAACTTTCTAACAGTTGCTGGAATTGACGCCAAGGAATTATTGTCATCCGAACGGCGGGCTCGCGAAACCATTTTGCAACGAGCGAATGAAAAAATCAGTGCAAACTTCAATACTTTCTGGAGCCAATTAATTGGTGAAGAAAGGAAACTTAAGCTTGAATGTGACTACGACATACACGGAGTTAATCAGTCAGAAAAAGTAGGCAAACCACATCTGGTTTTTTGGATTTGCGATGGAAGCACTAGACTTTATCCCAAGCAGCGTAGTCAAGGTGTTCGCTGGTTCATTTCGTTCTATCTTCAACTGAAAGCATCTGAGAGCAATCAAAAACGCAGAATTTTTTTACTTGATGAACCCGGTGCCAATTTGCATTCAAAGGCACAAGCTGACGTTCTAAAGTTAATTAATCAACTACGCGATGAAACAACAATTGTCTATACGACTCACAGCCCACACTTGATTGAATACGACAAGCTGTATCGGGTACACGCTGTGCAACGAGTTAATGGTGATGACGAGAGTCCAACCATAGTGATTGACGCTCACAAGCTTGGAACAGCA
>JAHEEQ010000025.1:0-5553 GCA_024640585.1 Micrococcales bacterium | reverse complement strand
GTGTAAATAAGATTGAAGCGATTGCTAGCATGTTTAGAGGATGGGGCTTAGATTTTGCTGTTGCATTAGACGATGACACACAAGGTCGAGGCGTCTATAACAACCTCAAGCGTGACCTTTTCGGAAATGACGACGAAGAGGCGAAAAAGAAGCTATACAAGATCAAAGAGTGCAACGGAATAGAAGATGTTTTCTCACGAGAAGATTTCAAAAAATTTGTACTAAAAGAACCTGAAGCAAATTACACCAAATCAAACACAGAATTCTTAAAAACTGCCAAACGTTCAAAACCCGTGATGGCATATCACTTCCTGTTAGAAGTGAAAAATAATGCTATCAAGTGGGATGATTTGCAAGAAGAGACGCAGCAAAAAATAAAAGAAATTGTTGAGGAAATTTCTAGTCGACTTGCTGATGCCTAAGTCTCATTTAAATAAACAGCCACACATCAGTTCGATGGTGGCTATAGGAATCGATCAAATTTCAACCCGCTTAATTATTTCCAGCTTCTGCTCAAGTGTGTAGCCAACACTGCCGTAAGTATCAAACTCTGAGCCACCCCGCGAATGTCCCGTGATGCTCTCAGCAACGCGGGTGGGAATGTCATTGCAAGCCTTCAGCCTGTCGATGAATGCATGACGGAACATGTGGCTGCGAAAGTTCAAGTCACTCAGTGTTTTATTGATGATGGCAGAACAGCTTGTGTTGCCGTTATCCCTTGCATAGTTCGGCGCAAGCCATTCGCTGTTACGTGACTTTGCATAGGCATGGAGCTTTTTCGCAGCGACAAGAGAAACACCGACAAGCGGCACAGCCCGAATGCTAGTTTTTGTTTTACGGTCAGTAAGTGCATTCTTGCGAACCCATAAATGAGGGATGTCATGATCCAACACCAAGTCATCAAGTCTGGCTAAGGATGGTTCACTCACACGCATTCCAGTATTCAGCTGTATCAATCCAATCCATCTGTAGGGTGCATCACGCTCAAGCATGCGTTCCTTGACTTGGTAGAGCATGTTTTGAGTAATTAGCGGAATGGGACGTACATCCTCCCACTCCCCTTTAATGCGTAATGAACGAAACGGACTTAAGCGATCGATGTCCAAGTGTTTGAAGGCCATGTTAAGAATGGCATTCAGGGTGTTGTTGTGTTTACGAATACTAGATGGACGTAATCCCCTCGCTAAGTGATGGTCTCTGTACTGTGTGATGTGATGGTGCTTCAACTCATCAAGAGGTATGTCACCAAACAACTGATAGAAATAGTTGAAGTACAGATTGGCGTTCTCACGAAACTTACGCCTGTGTGCGGACTTACTTTCATGCATGTAAATCTCAAACGCTGTAGTTATCGTCGGGCGACTAGTGCGATTTGAATCACGCATGTGCTTTGAAATCAAGTCAGCAATAAAGGCTTCATCAAACTCAATACCGTTGATTGCAACGCGACGGCGCAATCGTGTTGCGATGAAGGTGCTTGGGGATGTTTGTATCTCGTAGGTCATAGACTCTCAAAAAAAGACTCTACTGTTACTGAATGCAAAGCTGCACCCAGCAATTGCTGAGTGCATGGTCCAAGTCAACTTACTTGCCAAAACCTTCGCGGAGTTTGATGGACGCAGTCTCGATCGCCGCATCCAACTCACCAGCTGCTGCAATGGTCTTGAGTGCTTCAAGAGTTGGTACAAGCTCTTTTTCGCTTGTAACTTCGATTGCAAACTTGCCCTTGGCAAGTTCCAACATGCGTGCGCCATAACGCAAGTTGATTGCCAGCTTGCCGTTGTCAGTAGCAAACCACCACTGCTTCACACGTTTGTTGGATTCGACCAGTTTGCGTTCGCCTGTTTCAGTTGTAACGCTACGCAGCTTAGTGATAACAGGGGGTGCGCCAGCTTGCATTGCTTTTGCGATTGCAATTTGTTCGCCAAGTGCTTTGAGCATTTTGGTGCGGCGAACTTGTGCGCCAGTAACAGAGGTCGCTTTTTGTACTGCTGACAGCTTGAGTGATGCGAGTGTTGCCATGTGCTTTCCCTTTCAAATGTTGATAAAGCACGGGCAAGTATGTGATCGAACAATAGGCTTGGGCGACCTGAAACCCGCAAGATTGGCGGGTCATTGGATAAGCTGACGGTTGCAGTGTTTACGTTTGACGCAGGGACACATGCCAAAAGTTTCCCTCACGCACAGCACGTAGCGTGACGAAATCTAAAGGGAAATCGACTGCCAATTTATTGGGGTAGATATGGCTCTTGCCCACATCTTCACGTGCCCAAATTTGCAACTGATCTTCGTGCTTGTTGACGTAGAAGCACAAACCTTTAACGCCGTTTGCACCCAAATAATGCAGCTGGGTCGTTAAGAAATCGAAGAACCATTTGCAGTCTGGTCGCATCGCTATCAGCTTGACCGCGTTGGTTAGATGGATGTTTTGTGCATACGGAAACAGGCCGCGTATGTTGTCCGCCTTGTCGATTTGTAACTTAAGTAACTTGGTGTCATCAGCCGCAGTCCAACTTCTTCCCTCTAGTGCTGCATGTGCGGTTTTTATTTCTGTGTAACGCATTGAATTCCCTTTAGCGTATTTAGCTAGCAGGATGCACAAGCCTAAGTTTGGTAGAAATATTTACGGTTTTGTTTGGTGCGAGATAAATATTTGTATGAACAAATTCAAAAACTTGAAAGATGATGCACTAACTGCAGATTGGTTACGTGACATTGGACTGAATGACAAAACATTCAACACTGCAAAACTTAATGTTGTGAGGGCGCAAACAATGGCGCATACGTTACTGTCACAGCATCGCGATTTACTATCTAAAAGTCAACTTCACTCACTTACAGATTTTCAAAAGACATGTGACACTAAACGTGAACGTGAGCGAATCACTGATGCATTTTGCTACTGCGTTATGAACATCAACACAAATATCAATCGAAAACTATTTCAGCAATATCGAAAACTAAAAAAACAAGAAATGACCAAAGAAAAAATCTAAAAATTTCAAATCAATCAGCAGAATAACAACTGCTATATCAAAGTGTACAAACCCAGTTTGGAATATGACGGCTAATGAGACTGGTCCTGCTACGAATGTTGCAAAGTTGCGTAGCGTATAGGGAGAAGCCGCAGAGTATCAGCTTAATGCTGTTTGGAAGTTTCAATACATCAGTCTTCCCATGAACTCTCTTTGCAATCGTGTGGCACGTGAGAACTCACTCAAATGAAACACGACGACGGTTATGCGTTTTGGTTCAACCAGCGTATAGCCGTCGCATGACCATTCGAATCTATCTAAATGAACCCAATACATCTCACACAACGCAAGCGTTGCGTTCGACTTCTACTACTTCAAATCAACAAGTAAGAAACAAAACACAGAGCGAAAGCGATATGTGTTTTGTTTTGCACAAGTGAGCAAAGCTCACTTCATAAGTTTTGTTAGCTATGCACCTAACTTTGACATATGGCATGCCACGAAACGAAAACTCAAATTGATATCACGATCAATTCGGATTAGTACTCACTTGGCAACATCAGCACCCAATGGTCACCTGACCAGCAAGCAAATAACGTGATGTCTGGAATCGGGAAGTCTGTGTATGTGATGCGTTGAATAGCGAGCTCTCTGTAATTGCCATCTGTCAACAGCAACAAAGCCGTTTGGTTCTTGACAGCAAGTGATGCAGCCACGAAGTGTTCACGATTTGTTAGAGCGGGCAAGTAGCTTGCAATTGCATCCACGAGCCAAAACGCTTCGGCGTTCTCTGCAAGAAACTTTGCTCCGTCAGTTAGTACGACATGCGGGGCAAGGCGATGGTATGCAGTTGTGCCCGTAAAAAAACCGAGCTGCTTAGGGTCAGACTGTTTCATGCGGACAGTTTGTTTTCTGCTGCACAAAAAAGCGACCAGCTAGAGCGAGCAGCAGCACCTCAAATCAGCCCTACAAGCAACGATCTACAAAAAGCAGCACGCACATGGCGGGAGCAAGAAAAACGCTGCTACGTTGCTTTAAGCAATCGCAGCAGCGTTGTCGCTTTTGTCCCACAGACCACTTGAGATGCAGCTAAATACAAGCACTTAATAAAAACACACTTTTCTTAATCGCGTTGATTTCATTGAAGATTTTTCAACCCGTCATTGCATCGGGTTTCGGTCGCGTCATTTTTCTAAAGAAAGCACACTTGCTCGTGCGTTTTTATTTATCTAAAGGACACAACACATGGCACAAGCAAAAACACTAACCCCAGCAGAACTTGACCAAGTTCTTGAGTACATCGCATCCCGTAGCTTCGCACTTCGCAATCGCGTCATGCTGCTCACTGGCTACTGGTCAGGGATGCGTGTCGGTGAAATCGCCAGCCTTAGCTTGGGCGACGTGGTGAATGCGGACGGAACAGTTAAAGCTGAAATTCGCTTGTCAGCTGCACAAACGAAGGGGCGGCAACCACGCACAGTGTTCATCCCTCAAAAGCTGCGTGACGAACTTACAAGTTACATCGAGCTGCGTCAACCACTCAACAAGTTAGCTCATCCCTTGTTTATTACGGCTGGACGCAAACGATTCACAGCAAGCGGAATGACACAGCACTTCTTCTGGCTGTTTAGAAACGCTGGTGTTGCAGGAGCCAGTTCACACTCCATGCGCCGCAGCTTCATCACCAACCTCGCAAACAAGGGCATCGGCGTTCGTGTGCTTGCATCTCTCGCTGGTCATCGCAGCATTGCTGTCACACAGAAGTACATCGACGTGAATGACGAGATGAAACGCAATGCGGTTGAACTGATTTAAATGTTCAAACTCTCAAAATCAGAGTTTTGAAAAGACGTGAGCTTTTCGAACTCGACCAAGGTTTTGTGTAAAAACGAGTTTTATCACGCCCGTAAGGTTTGTAGTCATCGTTACAAATCGAGCTGATAAGTTCAGCAAGGCTTTTTTCATACTTAACTTTCAAGCTCAAAATCAAGTCATCAAAAATGACAGGCTTCTTGCCCCATTCGACTGGAGCAGTATTAAAGAAACGCATGTTCAGTTGACACAGCAAGTCATGCTCAACATGTTCGTTTTCAGTTTCGATGATCACAGCGTCGATACTGCAATACGGACAAGATGCTGTTTTTTCTTTTTCACTCTCATACCAATGCGTAATTTCACTTACATCAAAATGGCGCAAGCAGTAAAAGCATCCGCAGCCTTTTCCTAAAAGGGCATAACGCTTGTTGTCAAAACAACGGCGATGCTGGCGAAACAACGCCTCCTCGCTTAAGTTGTAAAGCATTCATTTCTCCTTGATTAATTTATTTCTAGAAAGCTAACTCTCAAAATGAGAGTTAGCCTCGATGGTTGGAACCGATCAGAGACTGAGCGGTGCCAGCTTGTCAAGCAAGCCCTTTTGCTGCTCCAGCTCAGAAAACCAGTCGCCTTTGATGGCGAACAAGTGCTTGATCAGGTCGAAGCATTGCAAGTACTCAGCAGGAATACGACGCACGTCACGTTGAGCCACAAGGTCATTGGCCTGCTTGAACGCATTCAGATAAACCCAGATGTTGTGATT
>JAHEEQ010000018.1 GCA_024640585.1 Micrococcales bacterium | reverse complement strand
ATCCATCATCAATTTGCACAACATCAAAAGGCAGTTCTAAAACTTTCATTTGTTCTAGGTTTTCTTCTATGTCGGCTTGGGTTACTTCGGTGAAGTACTGATACCAACTGCACCAGACTTTTGGACTTGGTTTGATTTCAACTGGTCCAAATTGCTCTGCAAATTTAGATCCCCATACTTCAAGGGCAGCTGGAATTGAATCAACTTCATAAACTAAATGTTCGATAGCACCGTCAGCTGAAATTTCAATTTTGTCTCCAACTACTTTTGCATTAATGCTAGGGATCTCGCTTGGAGAGAAAGTGGCAAAAACATGTACTTTGTTTTGTTCTTCTGGCTTTATTGCGAGTAAGCCTTCGCCACGAAATGCATCCCGCGGTGCAACGCTGTCACCGCGGTATCCCATTACATATTGATTTGGATTGTGTGGGCGAAACGGTTGTTGATCTATTTTGTAGATTGTGGTTGGACTCCATGATTGCCAGCCTTCTTCATAGATAAGAGCGGTTTGCGGATCAATTTGAACATTGGCGATAGTTTTGAAAAGAGCCATAGCCAATTGTGACATTGAGGACCGCTTTCGGCACGCGACTTAAATAAAATGGCGTTATGACAAACGGCATTTTTCGCCCTTCAATGACCTTGCAGGGAATCCAACAGCGCGGACCATCTTCATTCAACGGTGTTGAAAATAGCGGAGCAAAATTTGGAGCAGAGCTTTGGCATAATTTCATTGATGCACTAGTTGAAAAAGGAATTCCAATTAGTGGTGAGCTGTATGGCGTGAGTTGGCCGGCAGATGATCTAACTCCACCTCAGGAAATATTTTATTTTTGTGGACTTGAATCCGACCAGAAAATTGAAGGATTCGAAACTTTGCAGATTGATGGCGGAAATTACTTTGAATATTTTTGCACAGTAGCTGCAGACAAACTCGATGATGGTTTCAAAGACGCATATATGCGAGCGTTGCCTGAATCTGGATTGCAAAGTCGTGATGGAAAACATATTGAAATCTATGGGGATGAATATGACCCAGATTCTGCAATTGCAAAGTTCAAAATCCTGATTCCAGTGCAGTAGGCCCCGACGGGCTCGAACCGTCGACCCACGGATTAAAAGTCCGTTGCTCTACCAACTGAGCTAGAGGCCCACACATCAACGCTAGAGCGGATGTGCAGGGCGAAGGGTAGCGGACGCTAAGCCTCATGCGAATTCGCACCTAAAAGTGACGCTAAGTAACCTATTTATGCGGTAGTTAATCGTTTTACAACAAATTCATAACGAACCCAAAAATCTCTTGTCAGGATCTGGCTGCCGGTACTTAGATACCGCCACCTGGTTAGTTAAACGATTAACCAAATAAGTGTGGAATGGCGGCTCGATGACAACGAGAGCAACACTGCGAGAAGTCAGTGAGTTGGCTGAAGTTTCAGTCGCCACTGCTTCTTTGGTGCTTTCTGGCAAGGATGGAAATCGATTCACTGAAGAAACTGCCATCAGAGTTCGCGAAGCTGCTGAAAAATTAGGTTATCGCACAAATCGATTGGCTCGCAGTTTGCGTCAACAGAGCACTCGCGTTTTGGGATTGCTCAGCATTGAAGTTGCAACTACACCGTATGCAGGCGCCATGGTTGAAGGAATGCGAAGCGCTGCACGCGCGCGCGATTACGACTTACTTTTCAACGAAGTCACTTTTTCTAAAGAATCAATTGCTGCGGGCTTGGAGTTAATGTCAGATCATCGAGTAGATGGCGTAATCATTGCGAGTTATTACCACCGTGGAATTGAACTTCCAGACAACTTGCCAAAAAATTTAGTACTTGCAGATGCATTTTCGAAAAAAGTAAATACTGATTCTTTCGTACCTGATGAAACTAATTCTTTTATGCAAGTACTTGATCTAATCGGCCAAAGTGGCCACAAAGAAGTGGCATTGATTTCCGATAGTCGCGATTACCCAGCTGTAAAAGGACGTAAAGAAGCTTTTGAAAGAGCCAGCCAAAAATACGGCTGGAACAACTCACATGAAAACATGATCATGGTTGCTGCAGACGCAGAAACAGAAATGGGATATAACTCATTTAATCTGTTGTATGGCCGCAATCCTGAAATCACTGCGGTAGCTGCATATAACGACCAAATTGCAATGGGCATTTATGAAGCAGCTCGTGAACATGGTTTATCCATCCCAGAAGATCTGTCGATAGTTGGCTTCGACAATCTTGAATTGATTTCCGGGGCACTACGTCCCGGATTAACCACTGTTGAACTACCACATTTTGAAATGGGTAGGTTGGCAGCGGAAAGACTCATCGAACGTGTAGAGAGCGAAGATGAGTTACCGCCGGAAAAAGTTGCCATCATTGGTGACATCTACGTTCGAGGTTCAGTAGCAACACCTCGATCGAGTGTTTCTAGGAAATTGACGAGGATTCACTAATGATGGCGGACCTATCCATCCCAAAGAGAGAAAAAGGAAAAACCATGCGGAGAGTAACTTCCTTGGTGGCGATCGCTGTAGTCAGCGGTCTTGCATTGACTGGATGTTCTTCATCATCTAGCTCTGCCGAACCAAAAAAAGTGACCATGTGGTCACACGCTGCAGGTAACGAACAAGAAATCGCAACAGTTGAAGAAGCAATTGCAGACTTCAACAAGTCACAAAGTGACTACAAAGTTGTTCTTGAAAAGTTCCCACAAGAGTCATACAACGATTCAATCGCAGCAGCAGCAACTTCAGACACTTTGCCTTGCATCGTGGATGTTGACGGACCGATCATGCCTAACTGGGCATGGGCTGGTTACATGCAACCAATCACCATTGATTCAGCACTTGAAGAAAGCCTTTTGCCTGGTGCAAAGGGTTACTACAACGGTTCGCTGTACTCAGTAGGCGCTTGGGACGCAGCTCTAGGTATCTTGACTCGCGCTTCATACCTAGACGCAATCGGTGCTCGGGTACCAACAGTTGATTCACCTTGGACTCAAGCTGAATTCGACAAGGTACTTGCAGATCTAGATGCATCTGGCGATTTCGATTACGCAATCGACTGGGGTAATGGTTGGACTGGCGAATGGTTCCCATACGCATACAGCCCGCTATTGCAATCATTCGGTGGCGACCTAATTGATCGTACCGACTTTGCATCTGCAGATGGTTTTGTAAATGGCACCGAAGCAGTTGCATTTGGTAAGTGGTTCCAAGGAACTTTCACCAAGGGTTTTGCAAATAAGAAGCAAACCGGCGACCGTACCGAATTCGTTAATGGAACAATTGCGATTCAATACAACGGTAACTGGGCTGTTAAAGATGCATACGACAAGTACGGCGATGACCTATTGATCCTTCCACCAGTTGACTTTGGCAATGGTCCAAAGATTGGTGCAGCATCATGGCAGTTTGGTGTTTCAAACTCATGTGGTGAAGTTGAAGGCGCAACCAAGTTCATCGAATACATCCTTCAGGATAAGTACATCGTTGCATTTGCAAATCGCATTGGTTTGATTCCAGCAACTGCAGCTGCTTCAGCTGAAGTTCCAAACTACGCACCAGGTGGACCATTCGCAACATTTGTTGATTTCTCCAACAATTTCTCTGTGAAGCGTCCAGAAACACCTGCGTACTTGTTCATCTCATCCGCTTTTGAAAAGGCATTAGCCGACATCATCAACGGTGCAGATGTTCAGCGTTCGTTGGACACAGCAGCAGACGCTATTGATGGCGATCTAGCTGACAACAACTACTACAAATAAATAAATTGAAGTAGAGATGGTGGCCGGGGAAACTCGGCCACCATCACCTCAAAACTCTTTAAGGTTGGTTATGAAAGATAAGTTGGCGCACACGAGCCGCAAAATAAATGCGGTGCGCGTGCCATTCTTTAAACAAACTTTGGTTGCTCGTGAGGCGCGCGCAGGAATTT
The DNA here is from genome assembly GCA_024640585.1 of Micrococcales bacterium. The sequence goes on along the minus strand of JAHEEQ010000018.1, from coordinate 3,317 downwards.
ATTACGTATTGCCTGCAGTTTTCTTGCTCCTAGTCTTCTTGGTAACCCCAGTAATCCTGGCGTTTACTCTTGGCTTCACTGATGCCCGTCTTTCTTCTCCAAACCCAATACAAGCTACTGGTTTTAATAACTTTTCAGATCTTCTAAAAGTTGCGAAGTTAGACATCAGCCAAAGTAGTGGCGATGCAGACACTTTGTACGACAAAGTTCGAGATCAAACTAAACCAAATTCAGGTTCGCAGTATGAAGGAATGCAAATACTTTCGGAATCTGTTTCGGATGATTCGAAATCAGGCTCATACATATTGGCGGGCGACCCACTCTTTTGGAAATCACTTAAAAACACTTTGTATTTCGCTCTAATAGTCGCGCCATTGCAAGGTGGACTTGCTCTGCTTCTAGCTCTGCTTGTGAATTCGAAACTCAAGGGAAGAGTTTTCTTCCGAACGGTCTATTTCCTACCGGTTGTTACATCAATGGTAGTGGTTTCAATTCTTTGGTTATTCATGTACGAAGAATCCGGATTAGTAAACGTGGTTTTAGGAAGTGTAATTCCTGGTTACACACCGGTGAGTTTCCTTGGTAATACGACAACAGCGATGCCTGCGATCATGGTGATGTCCATTTGGCAAGGTGTGGGTTTCCACATGCTAATTTGGCTTTCAGGATTACAGACTATTCCAGGCGAGTTGTATGAAGCTGCAAAAGTGGATGGCGCTAACACTTGGAAGCAATTCGTCCATGTGACATGGCCGGGCCTTCGCCGAACCTTCATTTTTATTCTTGTAACAATCAGCATTGCGGCACTTGGTCTGTTCACACAAATCAATGTCATGACTCAAGGTGGACCGCTAGATTCAACCACCACTTTGGTTTACCACGCCTACCGTGAAGGTTTTAGAAACCAGCGCATCGGCTACTCATCTGCAATTGCAATTGTGTTCTTCGCAATTGTGGTTACCGTATCCATAATTCAACGTCGACTAACTAGGGATCGTGATTAATATGAAAACATCTCTAATAAGTAAAGTCCTGAAGTACGCGACTGCAATTTTCTTGGCTTGCATATTCTCATTCCCACTTATTTTTATGGTGATGTCTTCGTTCAAAGGCAAATTCCAAATCTTTGAAGATCTGCGTTCGTGGCGAGCTTTCTTGCCAGTTGGCGATGTGAATTTTGAACAATATGCAGGTGTATTTAGTCGAACTCCAGTTTTCACTTTTTTCACAAACTCGATTGTGATTTCAGTGATGGTGGTCGGGCTCGGACTTTTCGTAAATAGCTTAGCTGCCTATGCGATTGCTAGATTGAAATTCAAAGGCCAAGGCTTTTTACTTGGATTCTTAATCGCAACGCTTATTGTGCCTTTCGAAACAATTGCACTACCTATGTTGTTCATGGTCAACAAACTGCCATACGTTTTCTTTGATGAAACAGGAATTAATTTCCAGCAAGGATGGTTGAATTCATACAGCGTACAAATCATTCCTTTTGTCGCAAGTGGTTTCTCTATCTTCTTGTTTGTGCAGTACTTCAAAACCATTCCAAAAGAATTGGATGAGGCAGCAATCATTGATGGCGCATCATTCTTCGGTATCTACCGCAAAGTTATTGTTCCACTTTCCGGTCCAGCGTTTGCAACTTCTGCAATTTTGACATTTCTAGCAGTTTGGAATTCCTATCTGTGGCCAGTCATGTCAGTGCAAAAGGAATCTATGCGCCCGGTTCAGGTCGGTCTGGACTATTTCTTTGCAAGTGGAACTGATGAAGGTATGCCTTGGGGTCAGATCATGGCTTACTCAACGTTGATTACTATTCCAATCTTGTTGGTATTTATTATTTTCCAACGCGCATTCGTATCGTCAGTAGCAAGTAGTGGTGTTAAAGGGTAAAAATGTTAAAGCTCGCAGATAGTTGGATCTGGGACTCTTGGTACGTATTTGATGGTGAGAACTATCACGCGTTTTACCTAAGAGCCTCCCGCGCACTTGGCAATCCAGATCGTCGTCACCGAAATCCTTATGTGGGTCACGCGATTTCAAAAGATTTGAAGAACTGGGAAGTTGTTGCAGATGCAATCGCAATTTCAGATCCCCCTGCTTTTGATTCGTGGACGACATGGACTGGAAGTACTGTTAAAGCGGATGACGGAACTTGGTGGATGTTTTACACCGGTACTTCGCGCGAAGACGGGGGCGACTATCAGCGAATTGGCGCTGCAACCTCAAAGGATTTAATAACTTGGACAAAAGTTTCTAGTGAAGCGCTAACTGAGCCGGATTCGAAATGGTACGAAACTTTGGATCTAGATGTTTGGCACGATCAAGCTTGGCGTGATCCATGGGTGTTCAAAACTGATGATGGAATATGGCATATGTTTGTAACTGCTCGCGCAAATGAAGGGGATGCTTTCGATCGCGGAGTCTTGGGGCATGCCACAAGCAAAGACATGTTGAATTGGGAAGTGCAACCGCCACTCACCGAACCAGGATCTGGGTTTGGACAGATGGAAGTTTTCCAAGTCGAAGTTGTAAATGGAATTCCAACATTGCTCTGGTGCAGTGGATATCGTGAATTGAGCGATGCGTCTAAAGCGAAGTTTGGCGAATATAAATCTGGCGGCATGTTTAGTGCCACTGGTGAAACCTTGCTTGGGCCATTTGACATTGCAAATGCAAGTCGCTTCCCGCATCCTTCACTCTATGCAGCTCGCATCGTTGAATACAAAGGTGAGTGGTACATGTTGGGCTTCCGCGACCAAGAAGAAAACGGTTTCGTAGGCGAATTGACCGATCCAATTCCAGTGAAATCTGTGCGAGGGGTTGGTCTAGTCCCACGCGACTAATGCTCTGCGACAATGGGCGGGTGAACATCCCGGTTCTTACAGCTTCTGAAATACCTAAGGCTGTTTCAGTCTTGCGTAATGGCGGATTGCTTGGACTTCCAACCGAAACTGTTTATGGACTCGCTGCAATTGCAACAGATGAAAATGCAGTTCGACGTATTTACGAAGTAAAAGGTCGTCCACTTGATCATCCCGTAATTGTGCACATTGGCAGTATTGCTGAAATTGATTTCTGGGGCGAAGATATTTCTGATGCAACCCGAAAATTAGTAGAAAAGTTTTGGCCAGGTCCACTAACTATTGTTGTTAAACGTAAAGCAATCGCAGGAGATTGGCTCACAGGCGGTCAAGAAACAGTTGCCCTTCGAATGCCGTCGCACCCAGCGGCATTAACAATTTTGAAAGAGTTGGGCACAGGCGTTGCGGCACCAAGTGCAAACAAATTTGGGTCAGTTAGCCCAACCAATGCGC
>JAHEEQ010000017.1 GCA_024640585.1 Micrococcales bacterium | reverse complement strand
ACGCAAATTCAAATCGTCCATTCAGGACAAACCCTTTGGCAGATAGCCTCAGAGGTAGATCCTTCTGCAGATCCACGCGAGACGATCGATCGCATTCTGGATCTGAATTCACTCACAGATTCCAGTCAAATTCATGCCGGTCAGGCTTTGATTGTTCCTGTAATCAACTAGTTATAAGACATTTCGGCGTGTCGCAGGGCTGTCCCTTGCGTTTTCTTGGGCTTAGTCCTAACTTACGCCCCTACATCTAGTGGTCAATTTGCTAGAAAGCCCTACATAGTGTGGTTTTCTCACAGATTTGTCCACAGGTGAAGGGCCAAAAAAGACTGATTTTCAGCCTATTTTGAGCAGTTATCCACAGGACATGCCCAGTAGATACCCACAAGGAGGGAAAGTATGCATTGCCCATTTTGCAAACATGACGATTCCCGCGTTGTGGATTCTCGAACTGGTGATGATGGAGGCGCAATTCGCCGCCGCCGTCAGTGCCCTGAATGTGGCCGACGTTTTTCAACAATCGAAACAGCAATGTTGTTGGTTGTAAAACGAAACGGTGTGGTCGAACCATTTAGTCGCGCAAAAGTGATTTCAGGTGTTCGCAAATCCTGCCAAGGTCGTCCTGTAAGCGACGACGATCTTGCATTGCTTGCGCAACAAGTTGAAGATTCGCTTCGCGCAGCTGGCGCCGCTGAAATTCCAAGTAATGAAGTTGGTCTTGCAATTCTTGCGCCACTTCGCAACCTAGACAAAGTCGCTTACCTCAGATTTGCATCTGTTTATAGATCTTTCGAAAGTCTTGAAGACTTTGAAGGGGAAATTGCAGTGCTAAGAGCATCTCAAAACCAAGATGCTAAAAATGTTGAAACTAGGCTTTCAACAACCAAGTAACTTCCCAAACGCGGACGGTTCCCCATGGACGCGAAACCACAAATGAAAACTAAAAGAAAGAGGAAACACCGATGACCGAAACGGTGAGTGGAGCAACCGGCTCTACTAAGAAAAACAAATCAAGTGGTCTTTCACTAGAAAGACTTTGGAGTACACCAGGGGAACACCCATACGATCAAATCAATTGGGAACGTCGCGATGTAGTTCAGACCAACTGGAAAACTGGTGAAACAGTTTTTGAACAACGGGGAGTTGAATTTCCAGATTTTTGGTCAGTAAACGCATCAACCATCGTCACCACAAAATACTTCCGTGGTGCAGTTGGAACTGACCAACGCGAATGGAGCTTAAAGCAGCTAATCGACCGCGTAGTTTTGACCTACACCAAAGCTGGCCGCGAACACGGTTACTTTTCAACTGAAGATGATGCTCAAACATTTGAGCACGAACTCACCTGGATGCTTTTGCACCAAGTGTTTTCATTCAATTCGCCAGTTTGGTTCAACGTTGGTACTACCTCACCACAACAGGTAAGCGCATGCTTCATCCTGAGCGTTGATGACACTATGGACTCAATCCTCAACTGGTACCGCGAAGAAGGTTTAATCTTCAAAGGCGGTTCAGGTGCAGGTTTGAACTTGAGCCGTATCCGTTCTTCAAAAGAACTCTTGCATAGTGGTGGAACCGCCAGCGGTCCAGTTTCATTTATGCGTGGTGCTGATGCATCTGCCGGCACCATCAAGTCAGGTGGCGCAACTCGTCGTGCTGCAAAGATGGTTGTTCTAGATGTTGACCATCCAGACATCGAAGAATTCATTGAAACTAAAGTCAAAGAAGAAGAAAAAATTCGTGTATTGCGCGATGCTGGCTTCGACATGGACCTCGGTGGAAAAGACATCATCAGCGTTCAATACCAAAACGCAAACAACTCAGTCCGCGTTTCAGATGAATTTATGCAAGCAGTTGAAAATGGCACCGACTTCGGTCTTCGCGCCCGAGCAACTGGTGAAATCATCGAGCGTATTGATGCAAAGAAACTTTTCCGTCAACTAAGTGAAGCTGCATGGGCTTGTGCAGATCCAGGTATCCAATACGACGGAACCATCAACGACTGGCACACCAATCCAGAAACCGGTCGCATCACTGCTTCAAACCCATGTTCTGAATACATGAGCTTGGACAATTCTTCTTGCAACCTAGCATCTTTGAATTTGTTGAAGTTCTTGAAAGAAGATGGTTCATTCGATGCAGTTAAATTTGCGAAGTCAGTCGAATTCATCATCACCGCTATGGATATTTCGATTTGCTTTGCAGACTTCCCAACCGAACCAATTGGTGATACCACTCGCAAGTACCGCCAGCTAGGTATTGGTTATGCGAACCTAGGCGCGTTGCTAATGGCAACAGGTTTGCCTTACGACTCAGAAGGTGGACGTGCACTTGCTGCATCAATCACTTCTTTGATGACAGGCACTGCATACAAGCGATCTGCAGAACTTGCAGGTGTAGTTGGTGCTTACGAGGGTTACGCACGTAACGCAAGTGCACACCAACGAGTAATGCGCAAGCATGCTGCCGCTAGCGATGCATTGAAGTCAGCCTCAACATTGGATGCAGACATTGCACGCCTCGCAAGCAAGAACTGGGCAGACGGTATTAAGACAGGCGAAAAGAACGGCTGGCGTAACGCACAGGCTTCTGTGCTAGCACCTACCGGAACTATCGGCTTCATGATGGACTGCGACACAACTGGTATCGAACCTGACTTCTCACTAGTTAAATTCAAGAAACTAGTTGGCGGCGGTTCAATGCAGATTGTTAACCAGACCATTCCAATGGCATTAAACAAACTTGGCTATGCAGATGAAACTGTTGAAGCGATTGTGGAATATATTTCACAACACGGTCACATTATTGATGCACCAGGCTTGAAGCCAGAACATTACGCAATCTTCGATTGCGCAATGGGTGAGCGTGCAATTACTCCAATGGGTCACGTACGCATGATGGCTGCTTGCCAACCATTCTTGTCAGGTGCAATTTCAAAAACAGTAAACATGCCAGAAATCGCAACTGTTGAAGAAGTTGAAGAGATCTACTTCCAAGCTTGGAAGATGGGCGTAAAGGCACTTGCTATCTACCGTGACAACTGCAAGGTTGGTCAACCGCTTTCTGATGCGAAAGCAAAGAAAGTTGAAGCTCCAGTTGCCTCAACAATTGCTGCGCAACCAATTCGCCGTCGTATGCCAAAGAAGCGCACAAGTCAAACAGTTTCATTCTCTGTTGGCGGCGCCGAGGGTTACATGACAGCAGGTTCATTCGAAACTGGAGAACTTGGTGAAGTGTTCTTGAAGCTTGGTAAGCAAGGTTCAACACTCGCGGGTGTTATGGACGCCTTCTCAATCGCGATCTCTATCGCATTGCAATTTGGAGTGCCACTAGAAGCATTCGTTTCTAAGTTCACCAATATGCGTTTCGAACCAGCGGGTATGACTGATGATTCAGATATTCGTATGGCTCAATCCATCATGGATTACATCTTCCGCCGTTTGGCTCTTGACTACCTACCGCTTGAAAAGCGCGCAATGCTTGGCATCTTTACCGCTGAAGAACGCGCAGCTCAGGTTTCAGGATACGACACCCCAGTTGCAAGCACTGAAGAGATTGCAGCTGTTGTGGTCAAGGAACTAGAAGGTGTGAAACCTGTTGCAGTTCCAGTTGCAATCAACACAGAAAATGCACACTCATCAGCCGAATTGCTTGAAGCAATCACAGGCAAAGTGAGCGATGCACCTCTGTGCTTCACCTGCGGCATCAAGATGCGCCCGTCAGGTTCTTGCTACGCCTGTGAAGGTTGTGGCAACACCAGCGGCTGCTCTTAAGTAGCACATTGAAGGTGGGGCTAGGTCGAAAGACCGGCCCCACCTTTATTTTTGCCAAATTAAAATTGGCTAAGTTAAACCGAACAGAAATTTGCTGAAATGAATTATTTTGTAGATCTTGCAGTTGAACAGCCACTATTTCTATTAACCACACTTTTAGGGCTTGGCGCATTTCTCGGCAACATAAAAGTCAAGGGCATTTCGCTTGGACCTGCAGGCGTACTGTTCGCGGCTCTTGCATTCAGCGCCTATGACGAACGTTTGATATTGGCCAAGGATGTGGGTTACTTTGGACTAGCTCTTTTTGCGTACATTGTTGGCATCGGGGCAGGCCCTTCTTTCTTTCGCGCTTTGAAAACTGGTGGGCGAGTAGTTATCACAATTGGACTAGCTCTATCTGGAGCAGCGGTTGTCCTAATCGGATTTGCAAAGTTAATTGGAATAGATGGTCCAGTTCTTTCAGGTGTCTATGCAGGTGCGCTTACAAACACACCTGCATTGGCAGCAAGTCAAGAAATCTGGATTGATGCAACAGGATCTAATTCACCTATCGTTGGCTATTCAGTCACATATTTATTTGGCGTACTGGGGATGCTGATCGCTTCTGGTTTTGCAATCAAAAAGGTCTCAAAGAATCCACTTGATGACGAACTTGCTACAAAGCCACCAAAACTAATTGGTGAAACTATTCGAGTTGATGTGGACGGTCTTCCAACCCTTGGAGAAATTGCAAAGCAATATGAAGACAGGATTCGATTCTCTCGCGTAATGACTGGCGATCGCCCCGGGCATCCTGGTCTGATCGATATTGCAACTGACGACCATGTTTTGGTTCGCGGCGACATTGTCACAGTGATTGCCGACCTGGACACAATTGAAAAATTCAAATCGCAAGTGGGCCATTCATCTTCTGTAGCCTTGAATTTGGATCGTTCAAATTTAGATTTTCGCCGCATTGCCGTCTCTCATCGAAGCGTTGCAGGTCGCACATTAGGGGATTTGCGATTGAGCCAAAAATACGGCGCAGTTGCGACTCGAGTTCGACGAGGAGACGTAGATTTACTTGCGCATGAAGATTTTGTTTTGCAAATCGGAGATCGCGTACGTGTAGTTGCAACTCAACATGGTTTATCAAGAGTTGCAAAACTTCTTGGAGATTCCGAAAAAGCGGCAAGTGCATTTTCTATCGTAAGTCTTGCTACTGGTATTACCGCTGGGGTGATTTTGGGTTCGATCCCATTTCCAATGCCAGGCGGGCGAGTATTCGAATTTGGTATGGCAGCTGGCCCATTGATTATTGGTTTAATTATGGGAAGGCTTGGAAAGACCGGTCGAATTATTTGGTCATTGCCACACACTTCATCAAGTGCACTCAGTCACTTGGGCATGATGTTGTTTTTAGCGTATGCAGGATCAACTGCCGGCCACGCGTTGAGTGAGGCAATCACCACGCCAATTGGTTGGAGACTAATAATTATTGGTCTAGCAACCACCGCAACATCCGCATTTACTTTTATTTTCTTAGGGCGCTATTTCGGAAAGATTTACGGTCCACGACTAGCGGGTGTTATGGCAGGTTCGCAAACTCAACCTGCGGTGCTTGCTTATGTAAATGAGCATACGAACGACGATCCGCGAGTAAATCTTGGATATGCCGTTGCTTACCCAGTTGCAATGATTGTCAAAGTATTGATTGCACCAATATTAGGTAATTTCTAGTAAGAAATTTCAGCCCAAAAATGGTCTAGTTGTCGAGTCACTGTCAAAGTGCCATTTTTTGTTTTGCCATTGTCTTTGGTGACAAACACAGGACACTTAACCGCACCGTTTTCTTCAAAACATGCAGATTCGGTATTCCAAGGAATTGTGTAATCGTCGTTTGAAAGTCGAACGGTGCCAACTGGTTGCCAAGCGGAAAGATCGGCTCGCCAGTGAAGGACTTCAACTTTTTCAGCACTCTTTTGGTCGCCAAGGACGCAAGCGGCAGTTGCGATCATGTAAATCTCATCTACATCTGCGGCTTGCAAAATTACTTTGTTTAAATATTGAACTGTTACATTTTCAGAAGAGCAAGTTACATAAGAATCAGCTGGCGTAGGTTGGGATTGCTGCGCTTGACCTAAACGGTCGAAAAAATCACTAGCTGTCACAACAGGTTGGCTGCTTTGACTAGCTGAAGGAGTGGGTGAATTTGTTGGATTTGCTGAAGTAGTTGCACAACTAGCTAAAAGAACTGCGCAAGCAGTCAGAGTAATAATTCGACGCATTGGTACAGCCTAACTAAATCCAACTAGCGAAGACGGATTGCTTGCAACCAAGCCTTGAAGGCCACCGTAAATTTTCGATAATTAGAGACTTTTGCTCGCTTATTGAATACGTCAAAATCGATTTTTTCGACTTGGTCTGCAATCTGACAGTAGAGAATTCTGGCTGCATCTATACAGGGCCTAGCTGCTGGACTCAAGAGTGAAATACCTATTCTTGACCGTTCTTCAAGCTCGTGAACTCGTGAAATCTGAAAGCGAAGGGCCGCTCTTAGATTGTCGTCAACTAGACGGCTTTTCAGGGATTCTGGTGTAACTCCGAATTGACGTAATTCTGACAATGGCAAATAGATTCGTCCGCGTTCCAAATCTTCCCCGACATCGCGGATGAAGTTTGCAAGCTGAAAAGCTATGCCTAAATCAGTTGCATACTTGTAAGCTTCTTGAGAAGTAGGCTCCAAGATTGGAACCATTTGTAGGCCAATAACGGCCGCAGAACCGTAAACGTATTCGTATAGATCTTCGAAGGTCTCATATGAAGTGACTGTTAAATCCATTTTCATCGAGTGAATGAAAGCTTCAAAATGTGATTTCGGGATGTTGAACTTCTTTGCGGTAAAAATAGTAGCCATGCAAATTTCATCTTGACTTTTTCCAGCGTCGAAATCTTCAAAAAATTTGTCACTCCAGGAGGTTAGCCATTCGGCTTTCTCTTCTCCCGAAAGACTTGACGCCAAATCGTCAACTATTTCATCAGCATATCTTGCAAAGCCATACAGAGCATGAACAAAGGGACGTTTTTCTGGCGCAAGTAGGAGAGTGGCCAAGTAGTAAGTCTTGCCATGTTTGGCGTTTAATACTCGGCATTTTTCAAAAGAAGCTTGCATGGCTTTATCCGTGATGCCGGCAGCTTTCAACTCTCTAATCGACATAAGCCTGCTCCGAATTTAGAATTACATGATTTTCTTTATACATCATTAATGAAAATATGCTCAGTGTTACGAATGTGGAGAAGAAAATCTCTGTGCTAGTTATGGCGGAGTCTCGCACGACTACGGCTTCGATAATTGAGTAAACCACTACGAGCAAGGTGCCGTAAACTGTAATTTTCATGGCTCGATTGGTTTTAAATCCACTCGCTGCGAAAAGTGTAAGTGGCCAAAGGAAATACCAAGGAAAAACCACAGGACTTAGCAAGATCATGCAAGA
>JAHEEQ010000137.1 GCA_024640585.1 Micrococcales bacterium | reverse complement strand
AGCAGCTTCTGGAAAAGTTCAATGATCTGTGCCTCATCACCACAAAGTTCAGTGACATCACGTGGGAGCTTACTGAGTCGGTGTCTGACGGCTTTGTCTGGAAAGTCTTGTGCGATATCGCCGGAGGCAAAGACAAGATTGAGCTGCATTGGGCATGCCTCATCAGATGGCTTGCAAACGAAGTCCCGGGCATCGTCTCACTAACAAGGCACTCGCAGCGACTGATCAATTCGCAAGTTTCCAGCATTGATGCCGCCACCATTCAAGCGATTGAGGCCAAGTTTGTGAATGCCTTCCCAGGCATAACCAAATCATCCTGGGGGCAAACATCAGCCGCTGAAAAGCGTTCACTTCTCTCTCGCTTTAAGAAACTAGTGACTGGTGGTTGATATGCAACGCGAGAGCATTACCCCTTGTCCTCTTTTTCAGTCTGTGCCCGAGGAGATCAAGTGGCACCAGTCTGATGCAAACCTGGGATACACCAAGGCACAACATCGCCTTGGTCTTCTGTATCTTGAGTCTGCTACTGACGCGGGTGAGCTCTATCAAGCCTACAAGTGGCTCTTCATATCCGTAGCTTTGGGCAACGAAATGGCCAGAGATGACCTCGTCGAAGTCAACACTAGGCTGGACTACGACCAGATCAAAGAGGCATACCAACTGGCTGAAGATTGGTTTGAGGAAAAATTCGACGAGGAATTCGATCGTGATGAAAGCGTGTGGTCACCAGAGTTAATGAAGTGGCGCTTCGCAATTTCGCTGGTTCATTGAAAGGGAAGCAAGATGCTCACAAAACGGTCTGCGATTACGCATGGCAAAGAAGCCATGAAGGCTCGCATGTCTGAAATCATTGATCGGTTGACACCTGATCAATGCGACCACTTCGCCTATGCGTTAGAACAGGTGGCGAATTGTTATCTGAGCTCATCCAGTCACGGAGCACTACTCATTGCCAACGAGACGGATGAATCTCAGTCATTGGTCGCCATCAATGCAACTGAGATGCAAATCTCTGAGATGGTTGGATTTATGGCAGAAGCAATACAAGATCGACGTTCAAACACTCACGGGCTCTATGTAAATTAATTTCTAGCAATCATCATGTTAAAAATACGGTCAGGTCACAAAGAATGTCAACAGTTCGATTGACTGAGTGCCAATTTCAATTTTCAACTCTTTGGGTTGATGACAAAATTTCCGCGGTTTGCAGATCTTGAACATTCAACACAACAATACTTACTAGAAAGTGCATATCCATTATTTCTCGGGTGATATTTAGCACCACACTTTGCACATGTTTTGATTAAATCAAATCGAAATTTTTTGGGATCATCAGAGTTTTTGATTTTTTCCAATTTGTGCTCATTATTTAAGAATTTCGAAATTTTCCGCTGGCAAAGCAATGATCATTGCAATCTCTTATGAGAGTGTTAAACAACACTTGTCACCACTTGCTGGACGCTCAATCTTGATGCGGTAGATGTTGGGCAATGTTGCTTTGAGGTCGTTGTAGATGAAGGCGCACAGGTTCTCAAGCGTGGCTGGTCCAAGGCCTGGCACTTCGTCTAGGAAATGGTGGTCCAGCTTTTCGCGTACTTTTTCGACTTCTTTGCGAAGAAAGGCCAGGTCCATCATCATGCCGGACTCTGGGTCTGGCTTGCCCGCGATGGTCACTTCGGCGTGATACGTGTGGCCGTGGATGCGCAAGCTGCCTTCTGCATCGATTTTGCGGCGTAGTGTGTGGGCGGCTTCAAAGTAGAAACGCTGGCTGAGTTCGTATTTCATCGGATGCCAATCAACTTATGAGTTTGCACGCTCAAACGCCAGCGCGGGTGTGCTTGGCAATAGGCCACGGCAGCAGCGGTGTTGGCCGCCGCGTTGGGCCCATCCATGGGCTGCAAATAAAAATGTTCAAAGTTCAAAGATTCATACAGCGCGGGCTCTGCACCCACTTGCGGAAACACCAGCTTGAGCTCTTGGCCTGCTGCTACCACCCGTTGGCTACCTGCCTTGGGGCTCATGCATAGCCAGTCAATTCCTTTCGGCGGAAGCACCGTGCCGTTGGTTTCCACCGCAATGGTGAAGTGCAGGGCGTGCAGGGCATCGACCAAGGCTTGGTCGACTTGCAACAGAGGCTCGCCACCCGTCAGCACCACAAAGCGGTGTGCGGTATCGGTGGCAGGCCAAAAGCTGGCAATAGCGGTAGCCAAGGCTTGGGCACTGTCAAACTTGCCGCCGTGTGTGCCGTCGGTGCCCACAAAGTCGGTGTCGCAGAATTGGCAAATGGCCGAGCTACGGTCTTCCTCGCGGCCACTCCACAAATTGCATCCGGCAAAACGGCAAAACACGGCGGGTTGCCCTGCATTGGCGCCTTCACCCTGCAAGGTGTAGAACATTTCCTTTACGCTGAATGACATACTGTTTTTCTTGGCATTGGTTATGCTCATTGAGAAAAAATATTTCTACTCTTTTTTCTCAATTAAAGCCTCAAAGGTAATCGTTATTATTTGCTTTAACTTATCAACTTCCTGAATTTTGCAAAGTTTGCGCTTTAGCAATTCTGGGTGAACTTTCACGAAAGAAGTTGGAATCATCCCAATCTTTGTTTGTCCCTTAACCACAAGATAGCAATCTGAGGGCGGACCAATTTTCTCTCTGTATTCATTTCGACGCGGGGGTTTGTGCTCTATTCGGACCATCTCTCCTGACTTAACCATAGAAAACGCAATTGGCGATACGGCGGACAGTTGAACTATCAATTGGTGTGCTTTTTAATTCTTGAAGCTTCCATGATAAGCAATCTTGAGCTCACCTAGTTGAGACCTGATAGCGTACTGTTGAGTTGCCCTCTATTCGAAGATCGGTTTGACTCGTCTTGGTTGAAGAGGTATGATTTCGACGTAGCCCCATTTGTCAATACAAAATGAGCAAGAGTCAGCATCTTCAAATTCGGCTAGAAGAGTCAAAGAAAGCCCTGCTTGACAAGCTATGCCAGCAGGAACAAGTGACCGTCTCTGAAAAAATTCGTGAACTGATCGAGGGACTAATTGAGTCTCAATCTAAAGCACCTGAACTTCAACCCATGAACAAAACCACATCCACTAAAGTCGCACCGTCACAAGCCCCGGTTTTTAATAATGATAAAAAGCGCGCCTTTACTGTTGGGGAAATGTACAGCGGCCCAGGCGGCATCGGAACCGCCTTAAGCAAAACTCGCTTGCAGTCTCGTGGCATAGATTTTTCTTTCGATCATGTGTGGGCAACAGATTACGATCCTGATACTTGCAGAACTTACAAAAATAACCTACTAAAAGGAAATCCAAATGCATTAAGCATTTGCGACGATATCCGAAACGTTGATATTCAAAAGCTACCAGTAGTGGACGGCTTTCTGTATGGCTTTCCTTGCAACGACTTCAGCCAAGTAGGTGAATCTCTAGGACTTAAAGGTAAATTTGGCAGGCTTTATGAGTATGGTGTTGAATACATTAACCATGCAAATCCACTGTTCATATTTGCGGAAAACGTAAGCGGCATCGGTAGTTCAAATTCAGGGAAAGCGTTCGAACTGATTCTCTCTGAACTCAACAACGCCGGCCTGTTTGGCTATGACCTAGCGGTTCATCACTATAAATTCGAGGAGTATGGGGTCCCACAAGCTCGCCATCGTTACATCATTATAGGTACTCGAGGTGACTTAGGATTGCACTTTAAAGTTCCAACTCCTTCAATGAATATCAAAACATGCAAAGAGGCAATTGAGAACCCTAGAATTCCAACTGATGCACACAATCACGAATTGACTCGGCAAAGCAATGTAGTTGTAGAACGACTTAAATTAATTAAGCCAGGAGAAAACGTATGGACAGCCGATCTGCCAGAACATCTTAAATTGAATGTCAAAGGCGCAACGATTAGCCAAATATATAAACGACTTGACCCAAAAAAACCTTCATATACCGTAACAGGAAGCGGCGGTGGGGGCACCCACGTTTACCATTGGAAAGAACCAAGAGCTTTGACTAATAGAGAGCGTGCAAGATTACAGACTTTTCCTGATGATTTTGTTTTTTACGGTTCAAAAGAAAGTGTCAGAGCCCAAATAGGAATGGCGGTTCCGGTCGATGGAGCCAAAATTATCCTTGATGCTTTGCTGAAAACCTTTGCAGGCAAATCATACGACTCGATTGATCCAAGTAACGGCTTTTTCAAGAGCAAGTCACTAACACTTAAAGCCAGGAAGTCATAAAAATGGGCGACTCGAACAAAAACACAAAAAAAGCGGCCGCACCACCAAAGGTGCTCAATGCATTCGATGCTTATTTCGCAGCTACAAAGAAAAAAACGGAGGAGATAGCCACCTCCACCCCAAACGCAAAAAAAACCGTAAAGAAAGCACCTTTACGTGATGAAAGCATTACAAAGATATGTGCGAACTGCGGCAAGGAATATCACCCTACCAGAAATGGCTATGCGCAAGTTAGCAAGTATTGCTCGCAGAAATGCACCATGGCTAAAGTAAGCGGTAAATTTACTTTAAATTGAGAAGTCAAGTAAGTAATGACTTGATGTTTTTTTATAAAAAGTTACATCTGAGCGTCCATAATTTAAAAAATCTTCAAGTTTTACTTTTACCCCTGATTTGAGACCAAGACGCTTTCGCAAATAGCGTCCAAGTTGCCAATTCCCATCAGGGGTTGTGACTTGTTTGCCATTGGCACCTTCGGCAACCATTTGAAACTCTTCTCCATCGTCACAAGTAACTTTGAATCGTTTCTTTAGATCTGGAAAAAATTTGCCCTGGTATTTAGTAGGAACTGAAATGTAAGCCTCATCGCGATCTCTGTTATCTCTGTGCCCCCAATTGATGCCGCCGCTGTCATGCACTGCGGGAACACCTCGAGTTTTGAGAAGGCTTAAAGTCAAACTATCCAATCCATTAGAGTCAAACGCCTTTGCACTCAGATTCTTTAGATCATCATTGGCAGTTCGATAGTCTGTTGAATCTTTCGCGGCAATTTGGAAAAAATTGAAATACTTATCCACATCTGAGGCTCTGCAATCAATCGAATTTGCAGAAATTACTTTATAAAGTTTTTCAATTTCAAGTGGGTCATCTGTTGTCAAAGTCTCTATGACTTTTCCAGAGAATGCATTGATCGAGTAATTTGCGGAGCCCGAAAAACCTACAAAAGGCTTTCCATTCTTAAGCCACAGATAATTTTTGCTATGAGTGATAGATGATTTCATAACATATCGGCAACTGAAATCATCGCCATAGATCTTCGATAGTTTTATAAAGCCTTGATGACTAGCAAGATCCAAACCGTCAAGCCCAATCATTCCAACCAAAATTTTGATCTTAATCTGGAGACCTGCTTTTTCAAGTCTGTCGAGTTGCTTGTGAACTATCGCTGGAGACGAATAACCTGTAATTACCCAAAGTTCATTCGCACCTTTAGTAGCGGGTGCAATAAGGGCTTTTTCAAATAAATCTTTGACTAGCATAGGCTCTCATTTCATACATTCCCGATTGGCTTCAATCTGAATGCATAGTGAAGGAAGACCCATGCAATCCTAGCTTATCTAATCATGCTGCGCTAGCCCCCTTGTCTACTAAGAGTTGAGAAATCCAAGTAGAAGAGGTGTTCGTTACGAAAGTGAACATCAACAGATGTTCTTCCATAGGCTTGCAAGTGCTCAACAGTAACCATGTGTCCGGAACGAACTCCAAGGCGCTTTCTGAAATAAATTCCAATAATTGAGTTATCTGTTGGGGACTCAATTCCTTTTCCATTAGCTTGAGCGCGAACACATTTCATTGTGAAACCATCGTCACACTCGACAATGAAGACCTCACCTCTATCTGGAAAAAAACCACTTCTTTGAATTTCAACAGGAACCGACAGATATGCCTGATTGGGTTCGCGTCCCGGTCTCTGCCCCCAATTCAGCCCCGATCGTTGAGGAACCACTACCTGACCTCCCCTTTTTGTAGTCAAAGGAAGAGTGACAAAATTAAATCCAGTACTCATAAAAGCTTCACACGTTTAAGGAAGACCGGGAACGATAAGATCAACCGGCAATGCAATGCTAGCTGACTCCCATTTGGAATGAGGGCTTGAATCAACTGGCAATAGATCTGAGAAATGAGCATATCGCATGTGCCCCAGAATTTTGTATCCGCTTGGCCCCCTACGAACTGCTACTAGTCTCCAGTTTTCGTTATGGCTGGCAACTCGAGCTTCATTTCTACTAATAATGAATCGAAAGTCATCTCCTGGTCGTGATGAGGTTTTTACCTCTAAAAGGCAGAGATTGTCGTATTGAAAAATTGATGGTGAAGAAATGTCGAATCCTGCTGAGTCGTCAGTCAAGGAAATGTGTTTGATTCGCGATTCAAAGGAAGAGGGAAGATCCTGCTTAAGTTGGTTAATAACCGCTTTCTCCCCCTCTAGTCCTATAGCGGCCAAAAGTTCAACGTCGATCTTCCCTTTTAATTTACCCCTGTTGTCTATTGTTTCGAAAATTTCCCACGAAATTTGAGACCCGTTAAGCATGCCTTGTATCAGCCATTCAGGCGCATCTTTGACCACGATTCTCAAGCGGTCGTCTATTTTTTCTATGACGCCATTCTCAATTAGTTGTTCGGCAGTCCTAAGTCGGTCATAGTAAGACTTACCTGAGGTTGTAGGTGCTAGCTGGCACTGTATGTCGAAATCTTGAACTGAGATTCGATCAGACGCTGCTTTAAGAACCTCAAGTATGAGCTCTTCGCGGAGGCTAGATTCAATTACTATCATTTCTTAGATGATCCAAAAGATCATTCAAATCTAGATCGTCAAGCCCGAGTAGCCCTTCAGGTGGGTCGTCTGTATCCCCTGTGGGAAGGCTAACTTCAACAAGACCAGCATCATTCAAGTAGGCTCCAAGACGATCAATTTTCGCTTCCAACCTTCTGTCTACTCGAACATCAATAGAACCTTCTGACTGAAGGATATACACAGTTGTTTCTTGTTCGGGTGGAAGCCCTAGTCGATGAATTCGATCTAGTGATTGCAAATAGAGACCAGCGTTGTAACTACGGTCAACATAAATTGCCTCGTGACATTCCCTGTGCAAACTCACGCCTTCTCCTAATGTCTGTGGATTACTGAGCAAGACATGACATGTAGATGATTGTCGGAATCGTTCAAGTTCACTTTTTCGTTCATCAATATGCGTACCGCCGTAAATTAGTGCAGGCTCGAAGGGAGCTAACAAGCGTTGCAAAACCAAAAGGTTTCCAACAAAGGTGCTCCAGACTAGAATTTTTCTACCCTCATTTGCAGC
>JAHEEQ010000136.1 GCA_024640585.1 Micrococcales bacterium | reverse complement strand
GTTTCGGAAAATGGTTCCTACACACTTACAAATCCGTTGCTAGAACCTAGATTTGCCTTTTCGTTACTCAATAATCCACGAAATTTTTTAGACCTCGCAAAATTTGGCGCTTATTGCGCTAGCCTTTGAATGAAACTAATCCAAATCTTTTCGACACAGATGCCCGCACTGCACTAAAAACTGCACATTTAAGTGATGAGTTCATTGACAAGACTCTTCAACCATTTTTAACAGGTGTCTTCCTCGAACCTGACCTAAGTAGTTCGCGCAGATTTTTGGATTTTGTCTTGAAATACTTCTTGAAAGGTAATCCGACAGTTCCAGCAAACGGCATGGCATCTATCGCTGAGCATCTGGCAAACCAATTGCCTACCGATTCACTTCTACTCGGTACCTGGGCGCATGGACTTGATGGTCAAAGTGTGAAAACCGATGTCGGAGTACTAAGCGCAAAACACATCATTGTTGCGACAGATCAAGACACAACCGCTGCATGGCTCGGAACCCAATCTCGCGGCTGGAGAAGTGTCACCACTTGGTATCACAGCACCAACATGGCGCGTGAACATTTGGCGGACGGAAAAGCACTCTTGCATGTTGATTCGGCCAAACGCGGACCTGTAATAAACAGTGTGCCAATCTCGCATGCAGCTGCTTCGTATGCGCCTGCTGGTCGCCATCTAATCTCAACCTCGACTCTTGGGATTGACACTTCGACAAGCCGCGAATATGAAGTGCGCGCCCAACTTGCACACATTTATGAAGTGGATACGAAAGATTTCGAATTAGTAGATGTTTTTGCTATCGAAAAAGCTTTGCCCATTTCAAATGTACCATTAATTCAGCTTTCTGATTTCGAAGTCCGTTCAAACATTTACGTTGCTGGCGACACCTTCACTACCCCATCAATAAACGGCGCGATTGAAAGCGGACAAAAAGTAGCGCAAACAATCATCGCCAAAACTCGTTAGGAAAATTCGTGGTTGATAAATTCGTTCTCGCAACCTCTGCAGGATTTGTGCCAACAGATCGCTGGGGAGTTCTAAAACCTGGTAAGAACTTCTTGAAAGCTATTGAAATTTGTGGCAAAGAGCGTCCAAATGTCTTGTTTGTGATGACGGCAAGTGGTGACAGTCCAACTTACCTAAACTCTTCATATCAAGCCGTTAGTTCCCTTGGCGTAAATGCAAACCATTTGGCGCTTTTCACCCAACCAACGGAGCCTGTCGAAGAAAGCATTGGCGCAGCAGATGTAATTTGGGTCGGCGGAGGTTCAGTTGCAAACCTATTGGCCATTTGGCAATTGCACGGCGTAGATGTGGAAATGAAAAAAGCTTATGAACGCGGTGCAATTCTGGCAGGTGTTTCTGCCGGCTCAATTTGCTGGCATGTTGGCGGTCCAACCGATTCTTTCGGACCCAAACTCGAAATAATCAATAATGGTCTTGGCATCATCAAATACGGAGCGGGTGTTCATTACGACTCAGAGGCTCAGCGCCGTCCACTGCTTCAAAAAACCGTCCAAGATGCAGTTTTGCCAACTTCTTTTGCAACCGATGATCGCATCGGTCTGCTTTACAAAAACGGTGAACCTTTTGAAGTTATCAGTGACCTTGAAACAGAAGAAACAGATTCGAGTCCTGCGGCATATAAAATCGAAAAAGACGGAGACAAAGTGAAAGAGACCCGACTTGCGCCGGGTCTCCTCAACTAGTTGTTAGTCGTTGGCTTTGGCCAATTTACTTGGCCACCAAATCTTCTTGCCGATGTCATGGGACAAAGCCGGCACCAAGATTGAGCGAACCAGCATTGTGTCTAGCAATACGCCAAACGCAACCGCGAAGCCAAGCTCTGCCAAGAACACCAGTGGCAGGATTCCGAGAACCGCAAATGTTGCAGCCAAGATGATTCCCGCGCTTGTGATTACTCCGCCTGTCACAGCCAACGCCTTCAAAATACCTTCATGAGTTCCGAGCTTGATACTTTCTTCACGCACTCGAGTCATCAAGAAGATGTTGTAGTCGATGCCCAACGCCACCAAGAACACAAATGAGAACAGTGGATAAGACGCATCAGCACCTGGGAAATTGAAGATATTGTTGAATACAAATGCACTCACACCCATTGTTGCACCAAATGAAAGAACAACAGTTCCAATCAACAATATTGGTGCCAAGATTGAGCGAAGCAACAACATCAAGATGAGAGTAATCACAACCAAAATAACTGGAATGATGATTGCTCGATCTCGTCGAGAAGCTTCTTGTACGTCAAAGTTAGCTGGAGCATTTCCACCAACTAATGCATCTGCGCCATCAACTTCATGAACCGCTTCGCGAAGTTTCTTAACATAATTTTGGACAACGGAATCATCTTCAGTTGCTTTAAATGTTACGTCAATTGCCGCAACGCCATCAACGACAAGTGGCACAGGTCCAGTATCAGTCACCTCAAAACGAGGAGTTGATTCAGCTACACCTAGTGATCCATCAATCACGCGCTTCACTTCATCAATACTTGCAGCGTTTGTTACAACTGTTGCATCAACTGATGGTGGAACTAAATCATGATTTTCTAGAACTTGAATACCGACAATTGGTTTTGCGTCACGGTTTGTGAACACGTCTACGTTTGAAACACCTTCAGCTTGAAGTGTGGTGATTCCGTATGCCATTACGAGCAAGATTGCTGTGGATGCGATCCACGCTTTTCGAGCATTGCGCCCAACAAAGCGTGCAACTTTGCCCCAAAGACCTTTAATCTCAACGATTTCAGATCCAAAGTGCGGAATAAATGGCCAGAAGATCCAACGGCCAGATTCGATTGGCCACTTCTTCCCTTTTCTTTCAACAAAGAATCGAATCAAACCGAGAAAAGGTAGGAATGGGAAAAACAAAATACTAGGTATCAACATAATTGCTGGCAAGAAAGTTAACGTGACAACAAGTGCTGCAATCACACCAACCGCGCCAACAGGACCAAGACCTGCATTGCTCTTCAGTTCTGAAAGTTGAAGGCAAAGCAAACCAACCGCAACTGTTCCAGCACTTGCCGCGATTGGTTCCCAAGAGCCAAGCCAAGCGGCTTTCATTGCATGGTATTTGTCTTCATCGTGGCGAAGTTCTTCGCGATAACGGCTAATCAAAAGCAGCGCGTAGTCAGTTGATGCACCAAGTACAAGAACTGACAAAATACCTTGACTTTGACCATTTAGTTTGATGATGTCATTTAGAGCAAGGTAATAAACCAAGCCAGATGCAAGAGTTAGCGAAAACAGTGCAGACAACAATGGAATTATCCAAAGCACTGGACTTCGGTAAACAACAATCAAAATCAGTGCAACAACTAACAGAGTTGTCAAAAGCAATTGGGTGTCGATTCCAGCAAACGCTTTGGCAAATTCGGCAAAAATTCCGACGGCGCCTGTTACATAGCCATCAGCATTGAGTGCACTTTGATCAACAAGTGCTTGAGTTTTGTCAACAAGTTTGTCAATAACTTTGAAAGCACCTGCGCCATCCACCAATTTCACAGAATCGAAATTTATGTTTAGAACAAAAGCTTCACCATCTGGACTGATTGCCATTGCAAATTGGTCTGGTGTAGCTGGAAAAATACTTGGGTAATCCATTCCAGCTACATTTACCTTAGCCACATATTTATCTACAAGTTCTAGTGCAAGAATTTTCTGGGTTAACTCTGCGATTGCAGGCTGGTCAGCTGCACTAAATGGTTTTCCAGTGCGTTCAAAAACAATTGTCATTGGCACTACATCGCCAGCGCCAGCTCTTGCTGAAAACTTTTCGAGCTTTGCAGAAACCACCGTTGTTTCGCTATTCGCAGGCAAGAATTCCGAGTTGGAGTTGGTCTGCACTTCTGACAGTTTGCCGCTAATTGGACCGAGTACTCCACCAACTGCGAACCACGCAATTGCGATGGCCAGCGAGAGGGCAAGGAATTTTGGACGACGGGGTTGGGACATGAAATCCACAGCCTTTCAGTTCATTTAATAAGTAGAGCGGAGCATAAGTTACCCATTAATTTTGTGCTAAACGGCAGAAAATGCTCATACGAGTACGATTTGCCGAATGACAACCACCGCCAATATTGAGGTCATCGACCAGCTTGGCGGACTTAGCGAATATCAACCAACTTGGGATTTCCAACGCCAAATTCACTCCGAAATAGTTGCAGGTACTCGTCCTAGCAGTTTAATTCTGGTTGAACATGAGGATGTCTTCACTGCCGGAAAGCGCACCCAACCAACCGATCTTCCTTCGGATGGTTCGAAAGTGATTGAGGTAGATCGAGGTGGTCGAATCACATGGCACGGACCTGGCCAACTAGTTGGCTATCCGATTGTGAAATTGCCAAACCCTTTTGACGTGATGGATTACGTGCATATCCTCGAACAATCAATCATGGATCTCTGCAAGTCTTTCGGGATTGAAACAAAACGCGTTGAAGACCGGACCGGTGTTTGGGTTCCAGCCGATACCAAGGGTCCCGAAAGAAAAATCGCTGCGATTGGTGTGCGCATTGCAAAAGGTGTGACCATGCACGGCTTTGCACTCAATTGCAATTGCGATCTAACAGCGTATTCACGAATTGTTCCTTGCGGAATAAACGATGCAGGCGTAACAAGTATCTCCGCTGAAATTGGGCGCGAAGTCACAATCAGTGATGTTAGAAATCAAGTTGTAAACGAACTTACAAAAAATCTCGTAAGGTGGGTTTGTGACTGAACGCAAAATGATTCGAATTGAAGCTCGCAATGCCGAAGTTCCAATCGAGAAGAAACCAGAATGGATCAAGACTCGCGTCCGAACTGGTCCGCAATTTCTTGAAATTCGAGAACGCGTAAGTTCCCAAGGTTTGCATACTGTTTGCCAAGAAGCGGGTTGCCCAAATATTTATGAATGCTGGGAAGACCGCGAAGCGACTTTCCTAATCGGTGGTGCGCAATGCACGCGTCGATGTGACTTCTGCCAGATTGATACTGGCAAACCAGAACCACTAGATCGTGACGAACCGCGACGTGTGGCGCAATCTGTGGTCGAAATGGGATTGAAGTACGCAACCGTTACCGGCGTCGCTCGTGATGATTTGGAAGATGAAGGCGCCTGGCTTTACGCCGAAACTGTTCGTGCAATTCATAATGCGCTTCCAGATTGTGGTGTTGAGGTTTTGATTCCAGACTTCAGCGCAAATCCAGATTTATTGAAAGAAGTTTTTTCAGCTCGACCTGAAGTTCTTGCACACAATCTTGAAACAGTTCCAAGAATTTTCAAACGCATTCGCCCCGCGTTTAGATACGAACGTTCACTCGATGTAATTACTCAAGCACAAAATGCCGGACTTGTTACAAAGTCGAACTTGATTCTTGGAATGGGCGAAGAAATTGAAGAAGTTCAGCAAGCATTGATCGATTTACGTAACGCTGGTTGCGACTTAATCACAATTACGCAATACCTGCGACCTTCTGAGCGTCATCATCCAGTGACTCGATGGGTAAAACCTGAAGAGTTCGTAGCTTTGGCGGATTTTGCAAAAGAAGTCGGATTCTTGGGCGTGATGTCAGGTCCGTTGGTTCGTTCTTCCTATCGAGCCGGAAAGCTACATAAGCAAGCGATTGAGGCAAAAGCCAGTGGTGGCCAAGCCGCTATTACGGTTGTTTAGCCTCTGCACTACCCTGCCGCTGTGGCATTAAAAACACCTAATTGGATCTCGCAAATTGCCGAGTCTTATAAATTCACCAAGCAAATAGACTCGAGTATCACCTGGCTATTGCCTCTGACCCTTATTGGCTCATTCGCAGTTGTTTTTGGACTTGGAACCGCATTAACAGGCGCTCTTGGCATCATTCTTAGGTTCACCGCAGTAGTTTGGGCAGTCATGCTCACTTTGTTGGTATTCGGGAAGAAGGCTGAAAAAGCTGCCTACCAGAGCGTTGAAGGTGTCCCGGGAGCTGCTGCGCAAGTTTTGACCACGCTTAAGGGCGGCTGGTTCACCACTCCTGCAGTGGAAATAAACAAGAATCAAGAAATCGTCCACCGACTAGTTGGTCGTCCTGGCGTGATTCTCATCATCGAAGCAAAGCCTGGAAGCCAGATCGCAGCGGTTGCCAAGCAAAAGGCAGCCCGCTGGGTTGGCGAAACTCCAATCACAGAAATCTGGGTCGGACGCGGTGAAGGCCAAACTCCAATGCCAAAGTTGACTGCGACTGTGCGCAAATTGCCAAAGGTATTGCGTCCGGCAGAAGTTACAGAACTTCGTCGCAAACTTGATGCCGCAGCTGGCGGCTCACTTCCAATCCCAAAGGGACCGATGCCAAAGGGCATGCGGGTTCCGCGCCGATAACCTCTAAAAACTTAACACCCGCGAAACAATAGGGATACCAAACGGCAACGCTTTTCCCCTAAGTTTCACCTATCCGAAATTCGGAAAAAATCAGTCACGGTCGACTTGGGTTAAAACCCATGTTTACCCCTACTCGGTCAGATGGAGCCAAAATGTCTAGAGCAGCAATGTTCAAGAACGCAGCGGAAATCCTGAAGTTCATCAAAGACGAAAAAATCGTTTTCATTGACGTTCGTTTTTGCGATCTACCAGGTGTAATGCAGCACTTCAATGTGCCAGCCGCAGCATTTGATGAAAAATCATTTGAAGACGGATTCATGTTTGATGGATCTTCAATTCGTGGTTTCCAGTCAATCAATGAATCAGATATGAAACTAATTCCAGATGTTGCTTCTGCATTTGTTGATCCATTCCGCAAAGAAAAAACACTTGTAGTGAATTTCTCTGTAGTTGACCCATACACAAATGCCCCTTACAGCCGTGACCCACGTGGTGTTGCAGCTAAAGCTGAGGCTTACTTGAAGTCAACCGGCATTGCTGACACAGTTTTCTTCGGCCCAGAAGCAGAGTTCTACATGTTTGATTCTGCACGTTTCAAGACTGGACCAAATACAAGCGTTTACGAAGTTGATTCAATTGAAGGCGCTTGGAACACTGGAAACGAATACGAAGATGACGGTTCTCGAAACCGCGGCTACAAAACTCGTTTCAAAGGTGGTTATTTCCCAGTTTCTCCAGTTGACCAATATGCAGATCTTCGCGACCAAATGGTTGTTAAGTTGGCAGAAGTTGGTCTTGAAGTTGAACGTTCACACCACGAAGTTGGTACTGCAGGACAAATGGAAATCAACTACACATTTAACACTTTGATGAATGCTGCAGATGAAGTTATGTTGTTTAAGTACGTCATCAAGAACACAGCATGGGAAGCTGGAAAAACAGTTACTTTCATGCCAAAACCACTTTTCCAAGACAACGGTT
>JAHEEQ010000124.1 GCA_024640585.1 Micrococcales bacterium | reverse complement strand
CATCTGTACCGGTTCCAATTGCAATGCTCATGTCAGCTTGCGCAAGTGCCGGTGCGTCATTTGTTCCATCGCCGACCATTGCGACTTTGTGACCCTGAGCCTGCAACTCTTTGACGAGTTCCAATTTTTGTTCAGGAGAGCAACTAGAAATATATCTGTCGATTCGCAATTTAGAAATTTGCTCTTCTGCATTGCTTGATGTGTCTCCGGTCGCAACAATTACCGAGATACCTTTAGCTTTGAGTTTGCTAATTACTTTTTCAACACCAAGATTCAATGTGTCAGTGAGTTTGACGCTACCTTTTGCTATACCAGCTATATAAAGGAAACTTTCGGTATTGCTAGAAGTTGACGCCTGGTTGTGGATTCGTGAACTTCCAAGTTCAACAGTAATTCCATCGAACTTGGCTCGAACTCCAAGTCCTGGCACCATTTGAATCTCGGAAATTTCCACTGAGGCTGTATTTATTGCATTTGCAATCGCGATTGAGACGGGATGTTGATTTGTAAGTGCTAGTGATTTCAATAAACCCAAATTCTCATCCGCTACCGAGATCTCAGAAACTGTCATCTTCCCCGTGGTCAAAGTTCCAGTCTTGTCGAAAATTATGGAATCAATATTCGTGCTTTGTTCAAATACTTCTGGACCGGAAATGAGTATTCCGAGGCGCGCCGCTCTGCCCGAACCGACTACTAATGCAGTTGGTGTTGCGAGTCCAAGTGCACACGGACAGGCAATAACTAAAACTGCAATCATCACATCGACTGTGCGCGATGAATCGTAAAACCACCACGAAATCCCAGTTAAAAGTGTGATTACTAAAACTGTAGGAACAAAAACGGCACTGATGCGGTCTGCCAGACGAGCTATTTGAGCTTTTGCACTTTGGGCTGCTGCCACAAGTGACGCAATTTGTGCAATCTTCGTCCGCGCACCTGCAGAGGTGACAGTTACTTCAACTCGGCCATCCAAATTCAAGGTGCCTGCAAAAACCTGCGTTCCAGGAGATACCGAAACTGGCTTGGATTCACCGGTTAACATCGAAATATCTACAGTGGAATTTCCTGAATTTACTGTGCCATCAACCGCAATAGTTGATTCAGGTGCGACTAGGACGAGTTCACCTTCATGTATTTCTGAGAGGTCAATTTCAATCCAAGAATTCTCGCGGAAGACCATTGCAGTTTTGGGTGTCGCATTTGCAATTGCACGAAGGGCTGAACTTGCTTGACGTTTATTGCGTGATTCGAGCCATCTTCCCAGGACTACAAAAACAGGCACCACAGCAGCTACATCAATATATAGATGCGGTTCATGGTGACCACTCACTGAAACAAATTGATAGATCGAGCCTATATATGAAGTTATTACACCCAAGCTCACCAAAGTATCCATAGTTGTGGATTGATGTTGTGCATTTGTCAACATAGCACGATGAAGTGGCCATGCGGTCCAAGTCACAACCGGAAGCGAAAAGATCAATGCAAACAACTGCCAGTTTGAAAATTGCAGTGAATCAAACATCGCAACAATGAAAATTGGTAAAGCTAAAAATGCACCGATTACCCACCGACGAAATAAATCGGTTTCGTGTTCTTTTTCCCAATGCGCAACTTGTTCATCTAGCAAAGGATTAGGAGCAATAGCGTTGTAACCTGCTTTATCAACTGTTTCGATTAGTTGATCTATTTCTATATCTTTTCCGTACTCGACATGCGCAATTCCAGTTGCATAATTGACTGAAGCTGTTACATCTTCAAGTTTGTTGAGTTTGCGTTCGATTCGGTGTGCACAAGACGAACAGGTCATTCCTGTTACAACAAGATCGACCTGATTAGGCATTATGCACCTACGACTTCGTAACCTGCTTCTTTAACTGCTGCAACAACATCAGCATTGCTTAGATCTGAATCAGATTCAATTGTGACTTCACCAGATTCCAAAACCACGTTTACATCTGTGACCCCAGAAATTTCTTTTAGTTCTTCAGTCACGGATTGAACGCAGTGGCCACAGGTCATACCAGATACTTTGATTTGAGTAGTAGACATTTATTTACCTCGCTTAACAGCTCTTTTTATTAATGCATCGAAAATTACACCAAGTTCGGCATCGCTCGCCTCTGCAGACTGCGGGAAAAGTGAGGTTTCAGTCAAACCTGGAGCAACATTGACTTCAATGAACCAAATTTCACCAGTCTTATCGACAATCAGGTCACTGCGGGAAAAATCTCGAAGGTTTAATGATGTGTGAATGAGTTTGGCTGCATCTTCAATCTTTTTCACAATTACATCATCTAGTCGAGCTGGACAGAAAAATTCAGTTATTCCAGCGGTGTAGCGGTGGTGGTAGTCATAAAAACCGCTGTCTGGCAGGATTTCAACAATTGGTAAAACCTTTAATCCGTTTTCAGTTTCTATTACAGAGGCTGCAACTTCAGTCCCTTGGATAAATTGTTCGACAACTGCAATTTCACCATATGCAAAAGCGCCAACAAGTGAACTTGGAAGTTGATTAGCTTCGGTTACGATGGTTGCACCTTGAGCCGATCCACCTCGTGCAGGTTTCACCATCGCTGGAAGTCCAACTCGATTTAGAACTGCGGCCATCACGGCATCAGCACCCAATTCACGAAAAGTTGAGTGTGGAAGGGCAACACCGTTCGGAACTTTTATTCCACTAGCAGCAACGATTGATTTTGCCACTGGTTTATCGAAAGCAACGCGGCAGGCATCTGGAGTCGAGCCAACATATGGAACTTCTAATGCTTCAAGGACATCGCGCAAAGTTCCATCTTCACCGGCCGCACCATGCAACATCGGAACTACTACATCTGGATTCTTGTCTGCTAAGAATTTGAGCAAAGTCTGATCGGTGTCTTTAACAATAACATCGTGACCAATATCTCTGAGACTTTCAGCCAGACGACGGCCAGACTTTTCTGACACATCGCGTTCGTGCGACAAGCCACCAGCAAGGATTACAACCTGCATTTTCTACCTCACGTTTGGAGCGGGAGTGTTTGCAAAGTTTGGCATTTCAGTTTGCGGCATCGCATCTGGACCAAAGGTTGCAAGTAAATCAAGTTCTTGTTCAACAACGCCAGCAAGACGACGCACACCTTCAACAATTCGGTCAGGTGTTGGGTAGCAGTAAGACAAACGTAAATTGCTACTGCCTTGGCCATCAACATAAAAGCCAGTGCCAGGAACATATGCTACTAGCGAGGTTACGGCTCTTGGCAACATTGCGCGTGAATCAATTCCTTCAGGCAAAGTCACCCAAGAATAAAAACCGCCAGTTGGCACCGTCCATTTTGTTCCGGCAGGCATTAACAACTTCATAGTGTCGAGAAGCGCATCGCGTCGAAGTTTGTAGGTATCGCGGAAAATTGAAATTTGTTCACGCCATGGCTGATTTTTTAGGTATTCACTAACTGCTAGTTGTGAAAAATTTGATGGGCAAAGCACAGCAGATTCTGCAGCTAGAACTAATTTTTCACGTACACCGTGCGGAGCTAAAACCCAACCAACACGCAATCCAGAAGCAATGGTTTTTGAAAAAGAACCAAGATACAAAACTTGATTGGCTTCATCAGCTCGCATAGCGCGAGGAACTTGACCATCAAATCCAAGTAATCCGTAAGGATCATCCTCAAGCACAGCAAGTGAATGGCGACGCGCTACCTCAAGTATTTGTTGTCGTCGTTCTGCTGTTTGAGTGATACCACCTGGATTGTGGTACGAAGGAATTGTGTAAAGAAGTTTGATCTTCTTTCCTTCTTTTTCGAGACGCTTAACAATTTCTTCTAGTGCAACTGGATTTAAACCAATTTCATCCATTGGCACATGCACAACTTCACATTCATATGCACGGAAAACCCCAAGCGCACCGACGTATGAAGGTGATTCAACTAAAACCACATCGCCTGGATCGCAAAAAACTCGAACAACTAAGTCAAGTGCCATTTGTGAACCAGTCGTCACAACAATGTCATCGGCATTTGCGCTAATGCCAACTTCGGCCATAACTTCAAGAATTTGCTCACGCAAAATTGGATCACCTTGACCAGAGCCATACTGCAAAGCGGTTGCGCCGCGTTCGCGGATCATTTTGGCGATGTTTTCAGCCATCACATCGAGGTCTAAAGCCTGCACATATGGCATACCACCGGCAAGGGAAACCACTTCAGGGCGAGATGCAACCGCAAACAATGAACGGATTTCACTAGCCGTCATACTCGAGGCTCGAGTTGCGTACCTTGAAATCCATGGGTCTAAACGTGAGCCGTCTTGTTGCATATTGCACCTCCTTAGGGTGCGTACATTGCCCTATTTCCTATCACATTTCTCGCCTGGGGTTCGAAGTTGAGCACAAGCGTGATTTAGGAGCACAATTACCTTAGGAAATCGGAGGAATCATGAAGGTTCTAAAAGGCTTATTGGCTCTGTTGGCAGTTGGCGTTATTGCAGGATTTATTTTGAGCTTAGTAGCACCAAACCTTGATCTTGCATCAGCTGAATTTGATGATGACGAGAGTGAGTTCTGAGTCAGTTAGTTAACTGGCTCGAAGAAAACTGAAATTCCGGTGGCTGTACCGGATACGAAATTTTCTAAAAACTTCTTATCACTTAATTTTTCACTATCAATTCCATTCAAATTGATAACTAGCGCTGGCATTTTTGTTAAACGCAAAATTTCCCAAGTTCGAGCCGCCATATTGAATTCACAACTTGTACTTTGTGATGCCGCATCTAAAATTCTCATTGCCGCACGTTGACCTGTGTGAGACCAGCCACCGTGCTCTGATCCAAAGTGATAAATAAGTTCGGCACTTTCGCCATTTAATTGAATCGATAAAACCAAATCTGCTTTAATTTTGTTGCAAAGCTCTGCTCGTTCAGTTTCACTTGAGTTGGATGGTTGCATCAGCGGATGGGTAAGTGCAACCGTGGCGCCTAAAGCAGTTAATCGCCCTTGCAGTTTGTTCGCAACTAAATTGACGAGCTCTTCATTTGAGCCACCTATTTCTGCATCGATTGCGATGGTTTTGTTGGCGATACCTGTGCGCATCGCATCAAGCACAACTGATTGACGTAGTTTTTCGCTTCTGCCGCCGGAGACTGTTTTGCGCAATCTGTGGAATGCTTCGAAAGTTAGCGAAGCTGCAACACCATCTTGCACTAAACCAACACTTTTTTGAAATTCTTGCAACGCAGCATTAGTGCGCTTTCCAAAAATGCCATCTACTTTTCCGCAATCAAACCCCAATGTAGTTAGTCGTTGTTGCAGTGATACGACATCATCACCTTGCATCAAATTGCCAGGTGTAAAAGAAAGAATGCGATCACCTAATGACCAAAGTGCTTCTTCAAGTCTGCCGAGGGTTAGAGGTCCGATGATTCCATCTGGATTTAAACCACGTGCAGTTTGAAATGCGCGAACCGCAATGTCTAGGCGCTCATCAAAAAAAGTTGGTTCATCTGAATCAACTGTGAAACCCATATTGGAAAGGCGCGCTCTGATTTCGCCAACAGCGACATCACGGTCGCCTCGACGAAGAAGGCGCATAGCAATCCTTATAGGTATGCAGCCAAATCAGCGAGCAAGGCAGCTTTTGGCTTTGCACCGATGATTTGCTTTACAAGTTCGCCGCCAACATAAACATTCATTGTTGGGATGCTCGTTACGCGTGCATTTCCTGCAGATACAGGGTTTTCGTCAACATTCAATTTCGCAATTGTGAGGCCAGCGTTTTCGCCAGCGATTTCTTCCAAAATTGGAGCAACCATTCGGCATGGTCCACACCATTCAGCCCAGAAATCAACCAAAACTGGTTTTTCACTCTTGAGGACTTTGCTGTCCCAGTCTGCATCTGTGACTGTGATTGTGTTGTTGCCCATTTATTTCTCCTTATTTATCTGTAGCCAAGCCTATTAAAACCGCGCGGATTTAGTGGGCTAGCCACTTTTCAGCGTCTAGAGCGGCGGCGCAACCTGAGCCGGCAGCCGTGATTGCTTGGCGGTAGCGGTTGTCAACAAGATCGCCGGCTGCGAAAACACCATCAATATTTGTTGCGGTTGTGCGACCCTTTACAACCACATAACCTTCTGCGTCGGTTTCAACTACACCCTTTACGAGTTCAGAACGTGGTTCGTGTCCAATTGCAACGAACAGCCCAGTAACTGGCAATATCGATTCACTTCCATCAACTGTGTTTTTCAGCTTCAGACCTGTCACTTGTTCTTCACCCAAAACTTCTTCAACTGCAGAGTTCCATACAAATTCAAGTTTTGGATCTTTCTCTGCACGAGCCACCATGATTTTTGAAGCACGAAGTTCGTCACGACGGTGAACTAGGTATACCTTTTCGGCAAAACGAGTTAAGAAAGTTGCTTCTTCAACCGCAGAGTCTCCACCGCCAACAACTGCAATTGTTTGACCACGGAAGAAGAAACCATCACAAGTTGCACACCATGAAACACCATGTCCTGAAAGTCTCTTTTCGTTTGGTACTCCAAGTTCTCGGTATGCAGAACCCATTGCCAAGATGATTGATCTTGCTTGGTAGGTCTTTCCGCTTCCATCGGTTACGGTTTTGATTTCGTTTGAAAAATCAACAGCAGTCACATCATCGGTGATAAATGTGGCGCCAAATTTTGCAGCTTGCGCGCGCATATTTTCCATTAGCGCTGGACCCATGATGCCTTCTGGGAATCCCGGGAAGTTTTCAACTTCAGTGGTGTTCATCAAAGCTCCACCTGCAGTAACTGCACCTTCGAAGATCAGTGGTTCGAGTTGTGCACGGGCTGCATACAACGCTGAGGTGTATCCAGATGGGCCTGAACCGATGATGATTACATTGTGAACGGTCACGAAAACTCCAGAAAGTCTTGATTAGAGGCGGAGTTTAGTTGCCTTCAGTTATTTGGCAGGTTGACGGTTAGAAAGCTTCTGGCGAATCAGTGCTTTGAGAGCATTGAGTTCAGATACCTGCAAGAAACTGGCAATAAAAACGTAGGAAATTAAGCCAAATCCCCATGTAGCGACCAATCCTGCGAAGAGTCCAAGTTGGCCAGGAAGAATGTCGTATAGACCAAATTTGCGAAATGCAAAAGAAAAGGCAATCGCCGGAATTACTGCAATCAGAATACGCAGCAAAATCACTGAAACTGCACCTGCTGGCAAGAAACCAAGATCTTTTCGCAATCGAATCCATGAATATGCGCCAACCCACAAATAGGTAATTGTGTAGCCAACTCCAAACATTGCAACTTTCAATTCATTATCTGCAAAATTGAAAAGTGGAATGCTGATTGCTAGAGCAATCACATTTATGTAGATTGAAATTACGAATGGAGTTTTGGTGTTTTCCATTGCATACCAAGCACGATTTAATAAATAGATAACTGAAAATGATGGAAGTCCGAGCGCAAAACAAGCAGCAACAGTGCCTGTTGCATTTGCAGCAGCG
>JAHEEQ010000109.1 GCA_024640585.1 Micrococcales bacterium | reverse complement strand
CCGCCAGCAAACAAGCAAAGACGCCCCTCACGGGGCGTTTTTCATTACGCCCCACCAATTTGGCTTCATTAATAAATCGCTCGTTGCTGGGTGGGGCTGACTTTGATTGTTTGTCCAAGCAAATGACGAACGCCCAACTTGCGCAGGGTTGAACCATAATTTGCGGACCGACTGCAATTACCTCGTTACGGCAGGCAGGGTCAGGTAAAGACTGAGAAAAGGAGTTCTCAGTTGCCATGAAATTGATTGAGGCATATGCCACAGATGAAAAAAAGGCCCCGAAGTATGGGGCCTTGATGAAATGAGTTGTGTCAATTCTGGTCAATGAAGAATTTTCATCGTGACTGGTTATGAATTAATTTTCTGTTTTGAAATTAACGTTAGCGTGGAATTTCACATTTTTGCTGAATCATCAAGTTGCTTAAATGCACAGTACGGTTATCGGCCGCTGCAATTGCTTCATTTGCATTCATCGCAGTTCCAATGATTGCTGGCCAAAAGAAAATTGCTCTAACAACATTGCCGCCAGTGACAGATTTTTCGGCGTCGGCCTCTTTCTTTAGTCGTTGCACATCCGAGTATTCATTTTGAATTTGTGCGCACGACAGACCAGTATCCCCAGGTTTCACAACTTGGGTAACAGTGGGTGTTGCACAACCAGCTAGTGCTGCAATAGCAGCGACAACGACAGTTGCTTTTATGTTTGTCAACATAGTGAATCTTTCTTGTGTGTGAATGTAAATGTGAACTTTGAAAGTCCATCAAAGGATACACTTTAAAATTAATAAATATGTCTTTTTTGCTAAAAAAATAATAAGGTTTCTATCAAAAAATCTTTTAATAACCTGTGCAAGATTAAGTGACTTAGTTGTTCTACAAAATCTGTCCGGAGTAGCATTTGCCTACTTAAGAATTACTTGAAATCAAGTCGCACTGAAAAGTGCTGTCATCCTGCCAGCAGAATTAAGAAACTAACAATAGAAGCCGAAAAAGCGCGTTATAGAGCAGTCCATCTATAGTCTGGGGACTATGCAACTGAGACTGTTTCAACAATCTAGTTCGATGCCCCAAGCATTTCGCTCAACTTAACCTCCATGAGTTCAAGCGGCAGCGTCAAATCCGCTACCGATGTGACTACAGGTTATGTGGGAGCGCCACCCAATCACGGGTTGCACCATAATCTGATCAATTGGTCGTTGTTGAATTGATAAATTTCAATCCTCACACTGACTAAATAGCTAAGGGGCTAAGGACATGTTCAAGCGTCAAAGTTTTTCAAATTCACAGATGATTTTGTGGATTTTTTCTGTCGTCTTTGTCACTCATTCTGGGGTGGCACTTGCTGATTACATTTCCGCTGACGAAGCTGCAAAGAGCAGCAATTGGCAACTAGTTGTTAAAGAGTGCCTCTCTGACGCAGATGCGGGTGAAAAAAATTGCCAAAGTCATATCGGATATGCCTACAAGATGGGTTACGGAGTTGAGCGCAACTTACCGCTGTCTGTTCGATACCTTAAAAAGTGTGCAACTCAGGGGCAGGCATTTTGCGAAGAAATGTTGGGTGATAGCTATAAGCAAGGCTTGGGAGTTGATGTTGACTATCAAGAGGCTTTGAGGTTATTCAAGTCTGCTGCGCAAAAAGGCAATCCCTGGGCTTATAACAATTTAGGCAATATGTATCGATTGGGTCAGGGTGTACCCACGGATCTAAACGAGGCTGCAAAAAACTATCGGATTGCCTCTGACAAGGGCAATGGAGCTGCACAGGCTAACTTGGCCAATCTCTATCGCTTAGGGCAAGGCGTTGAGAGGAATGGGGATACGGCATTTCAACTCGCATTGAAATCAAGTAAGCTAAATTTTGGTGCTGGATGGAATATGTTGGGCTTGCTTTACCGAGATGGCCTCGGCGTCAGACAAGATAGTGCTAAGGCTATTGAATCTTTTAAAACTGCAGTATCGCCATCAGTAAAGTTTCCAGCCTTTATTGCTTACTCCAACCTCGGTGCAATGTATTCAAACGGGATGGGTGTAGCTATTGATACCCAGGAGGCAGTTAGATGGCTTGAATTTGGGGTCAAAATCAATCAAATTGAGAGCGTGAATTTACTGTCGACAATCCTTGCTGTTGGAGGTAAATCAGTACCTGCCGATCCAAGCAGAGCGTTTAGTTTGGCAAAGCAAGCATATGACAAGGGGTCAGCAGAGGCCGCTAATACCTTGGGCTG
Organism: Micrococcales bacterium; assembly: GCA_024640585.1. The sequence continues at coordinate 5,320 of JAHEEQ010000109.1, read as the reverse complement.
GCTCTACCGAGACGGTGTTGGTACGCCAAAAAATCTTCAGTTGGCAGTCCAATATTTCACAGAAGCTCGTGACAAGGGTGTTGTTGCTGCCTACGCAAACCTAGGGCGATTGCTCTTAGAAGGACAGGGTGTCAATAAGGATGCAGCAAAGGCACATGAATATTTTTTAATAGCTAGATCTCAGATGAACAGGCTGGGAAAGGGAAATCAAAAATTTATTGAAGACTATTTTGCAAGTACAAGTGCTGATAGAAAGGTTGTTGATCCAGTCAAAGACACGTCTACCTCTAGCGGCACAAAACCACAAGTCGCTGTGAACTCTCAGGCTTTAGACGCTAACCAGCAGGCGTTAATTGAGCGACTTGAAAGATTACAAAAACAAATTGAAACTCTTCAGGCCTCTGCAAACACAATTAACGAAAGTCAGGCTTTTCAAGGTCAGGTGCAAATGGCTAATCGCAGGGCGCTGGTTATTGGAAATGACAAGTACATGCACGTATCACAGCTTGTTAATGCAAGAGAAGACGCTTCTTCCATAGCCAAGAAATTGACCCAGTTGGGTTACAAAGTTTCTCTCCATCAAGACCTGACTGAAAAAGCCTTTAAACAAGCATTGCGTGAGTTTCGCGGAACCTTGGATGGCGGCGAAGAGGTGTTGTTCTACTTTGCTGGGCATGGTGTGCAATTAGGCGCCGCTAACTACTTGCTACCGACAGACACAAAGGGTGATAACGAAGATCAAGTAAAAGATGAAGCCATTGAATTACAAAGAGTGCTTGATGACCTTAAGTTTAAGAATTCAAAGTTCATGCTTGCTATCGTCGATGCCTGTCGTGACAATCCTTTTAAGCAGTCAGGTCGTGCAATTGGTGGAAGAGGCTTAGCGCCCACTACTGCAGCTACTGGCCAGATGGTCATGTTTTCCGCTGGCGCAGGCCAGCAAGCCTTGGACAAGTTGGGTAATTCCGATAAGGAAAAAAATGGCATTTTTACTCGGGTTCTATTAAAAGAGATGTCTAAGCCCGGCGTGCCTGTAGATCGAGTTCTAAAAAACGTTCGTAACGAAGTCGTTCGTTTGTCAAAGTCCATTGGGCATGAGCAGACTCCGGCGCTTTATGATCAAGCGGTTGGAGATTTCTACTTTTTGATCAAGTGAAGACACTCCGCCGCAGCAAAGGAATTGAAAATATAGCCCGCGTGGGTTTGTTGTAATTTAAATCTCGAATCTCCCAAGAAGGTTGGTATGAAATTGAAGTCCCCCGTTGTTTCTGCATTGATTTATTTGTTTTTTCAATGTTCAGCGATCGCACAAGTCAGACTCATCACCGAGGAGGAAGCGAAGGCGCCTAGTCAACAAGTCAGTACTACACGAGCTATCACTCGAGGGCCTGGCGTAAAGTTACTGACACCTTCTGACGTGAACGCTAAGTCATTTGCATTTAAGTTGATGCTGGAGCCGAGAGGAGGGGCTTCGCTTAACACCAGTACCCTACGTGTGGAGTACCTGAAGCAACCACCTATCGACTTGACACCTCGTGTTCAAAGCGGCCTAGTGGGTAATATGCTAGAAATGACAAACTTAACTGTGCCCTTGGGTGAGCATCCACTCCGTGTGAGTATTCGTGATTCAGAGGGGCGAGAAGGTTCAACTCTCATTCATCTAAGCGCCAAGTGAACACTCCAAACAGTTACGAATGTCCATATTGCTGTAGCGAAGTAACGTTGCAGGCATCAGTATGCGCCCACTGTGGGCGTGATCTATTGTTGTTTCGGCCTTTGGCTATACAGATCCAAGGATTGAAGCATGACGTGAATGAGTTGCGAGCTAGCCTTGAGGACCTTAGGCTTGATCACCAGAGCCCCGTTCTTTCGGGATCAGACGGAAGTGCAAGTCAACTTGATGTTGGCCAATCTCAGCCAATCGATTGGTCAAGTGTGGGCTTGTTTATGTTGGTTTGCGTATTAGGAACCGGATTGGCTCACTGGTTGTTAATGTTTGTATATGACCTACAGCCCGTCTTGCTGCGGCTAGTAACCATACTACTTCCGGCAATAGCTGCGTCTGCGTTTGCATCTCGAATGCATATTAGCTTGAGAGTTCATTCAGTTGTATCTGTGTTGATTGCCGTCCTTTCCGTAGCTTTAATGTTGGGAATCACTTCATGGATAGATGATGTAAGTTGGTGGCCGCAATCCGTGCGTGATAAGAAGGAGGTGTTTGAATACATCGCTTCTATTGCTTTAGCTAGTTGGACGGGTAACTATCTATATCTTCTTAAACATCGACAGGTGGTTCAGGCGAGCATGAAATATTCAGAAAAGCAACTTGGCCGTGAGAAGCAGTCGCTTGGCAGTCTCGTCAAGCAAGCAAAAGAGGCGGCTGAAAATGTAACCCCAATTGTTTCTGGAGCAGTCGCACTTTATTCGGGACTCAAGTCATTCCTTGGTTAATAGTGAAGTTCATGGATGCAAGTTCTATACAGTACAAAAAATCATGAAATTGTTTAATAGTTTTATTCGACTGACGTTACTTACCTGCGTCTTGTTCACTACCGGCGCAAGCATGGCAGACACATGCCCATACGGATTAGCGGTAACTTATCCCGATGGTGAAAAAGGCTGCCTTACGGATCTTCCTTTGGCCAAAGTAAAGCCTAAGGGGTGGGGTAGGAGTGTTGAGTCTGTAGCGCAAAGTGATGGCTTTTATATTGTGGCTGCATCTGCCAAATGTCCAGATGTCGGAATTGGACTATCGCCGAATGCGTGGCAACTTTCTCTTCCCGCCGAAAATACAGCTTTAGGTAGTTGTTCAAGGGAATGCGATTGCTCTATTGTTGCGAAAAGCGGGCATGTGTTACTCCCCAAAAACTTAGCTATGGCTCTGACGCTTCAGCACTCAAATGTGGCCAATTCGGAAGCTATCGAAAATCAAAGACTCCGTGTCGAAAAGTTGCGCGAGCAGCAGTTGGTCGATGAGGCCAAACTGCGCGAACAAGAACAACTCAATAAACAAGCAAAAATTAAAGAGCAAGAGCAATTGGCGGCTGCTGAAAAGCTTCGTCAGCAAAAAAAATTCGAAGAAGAGTTCAAGCTGAGAGAGCAGGTGAGGCTAAGTCAGGAGGCAAAAAAGCAGGAAGAGCAAAGTTTTTCTGAGGCTTCGCGAGTTCGACAAGAGCAACTCCGACTTGAGTCTGAAAAGCTCAAAGAAGATGCTCGCTTGGAGCAACAAGCAAGATTGAAGGACCGTGAATTACTAGCGCAACTCTCTGCAGAACTTGCACGATTGCGCGCAGAGTCCGCAGCCTCTAAACTTCCAGCATTACTGCCTTCACCTGCAGCTCCAACTATAGCCAGCGCACCAGTTGAACCGCCGCAAATATTTGCAACAAGAAAGGCGCTTGTCATCGGTAACGATAGTTACAAATTTGTGCCTGTGTTGGCAAACGCCAGAGAAGATGCAAAGGTTATCGCAGCCAACTTGACAAATGTGGGATTCAAGGTAACGCTGAAGTTGGACCTTACTGAAAAAGAAATGAAAGCAACTTTGCGCAGTTTTAAGTCTCAAGTCGAGGCTGGAGATGAAGTTGCTTTTTTCTACGCGGGCCATGGGATACAACTCGCCAACTCGAATTATCTGGTTCCAATTGATGTTGCTGGCGAAGGTGAAGAGCAAATCAAGGATGAAGGAATTGTGCTTCAAAGGGTCTTAGATGACATGTCTGAAAAGAAGGCCAAGTTCACCTTGGCGATGATTGATGCTTGTCGCGACAACCCATTTAAATCATCGGGCCGAGCAATTGGTGGCAGAGGCTTAGCACCTACCACAGCAGCAACCGGTCAGATGGTTATCTTCTCGGCTGGTACCGGCCAACAGGCTTTGGATAAGTTGAATTCAACCGACAAGAACAAGAATGGATTGTTCACGCGCATCTTTGTTCAAGAGATGCAAAAGCCCAATGTGAGCGTTGACAGAGTTGTCAAGAACGTTCGCAACCAAGTTGCAGAGTTAGCTAAGTCAGTCGGCCACGAACAAGTTCCCGCCATCTACGACCAAGCCTTAGGTGACTTCTATTTCAAAAAGTGAAAACAAGATCCAAAATTCCATAGATGGACAAATGTGAAACTCGCGAAATCAAATCAAATCAGATTGAGAATAAACCATGAGAAAAATCATCCCTCTGGCTCTGGCACTTCTATTGGTGGGTTGTTCTACTTCGAATATTTCGCTCAATGAAAATGCAAAAGCCTCCCCTAATGTGGGCTTTGTCGACATCGATAAGTTCGATCGCGATCTCACGGCTTCATTGGTGGAGCCGCTTCAAGTGGTGAGTGTGACCTTTTTTGATAAGACCAGCCCGAATGCAATTCCCCCAAGAATTCAGAAATGGATAAGCGCCACAGAAAAAAACGGGGGAAGAGTAACCATTCAGCCCCCGCCTAACGAACTCGCACCCAAAGATCCATTTGCATTGATTGGATTGTTTGGCAGTTTATTCAATACAGTCAAATCCTTGATAGACGCCCAAGGCGATCCCCGTCTTGAAAAAGTCAAAGGACACGATGCAGTCATTTATCTAGAACGGAATAAACAGGGTGAAGTCGTTGTCGGCAATTTGAAATTTGTAAAGCGTCCCAACTTATGAAGTCGCTAAAAATTTATCTGGCTTGTTCAAGCCTATGTCTTGCCGGACTTGTTTCTGCCGCAGACAACCGTACAGCCCTAATCATTGGCCTGAGTTCATTTGCAAATCCAAGTATTCCTGTTCTAACAGGTGTCCCATATGACATCCTAAGTGCCAAGCAGATTGCACTGAGGATGGGCATACCTGAGTCAAATATTAGGGTTTTGAGAGACTCTCAGGCTACAAAGGAAAACATCCTCAAAGAGTTACGCTTACTTGGTGATTCAACAGATGAGGGAGCTCGCTCCTTTGTTTATTTTTCTGGTCATGGCACTCGTTATAACGATGACGCATCAGGGGGCTGTGTTGAAGGTTTGTTAAGTTACGACCAGCAAGCGATTACTAATGCTGAATTTGCGGGGGCTACCCGAAAGTTAGCAGGTAAGGCTGATAAGTCTCTTGTGATGATTGACGCCTGTCACTCGCAAGGTGTCGTTCCTCCAAAAGGTAGCACGCGGTCGTTGAGCGAGGAAGCATTCGTACCAAAGTTTTTTCTTGAGGCGAAGTCAGCGCCGAGTTTGTGCTCCCAACCCTCAAACCAGCGCACGCGTGGTTTGGTCGGAGAGGCAACAAGAATAGGGGCCTTGCAAGAGAACTTCATCCAGATAACTTCTTCAAGGGCTGACGAGGTAAGTTTC
>JAHEEQ010000101.1 GCA_024640585.1 Micrococcales bacterium | reverse complement strand
ATGAAGCGAAAGCAATCTAACGTGACAAAAGAAAAAGGGTTTACACCCGAAGATGTAAACCCTTGTTCAATTTGGTGCGGCTGGCAGGAATCGAACCCACGACCCCTTGGTTCGTAGCCAACACACTTTGTATTTCTGGCAGTCCAGAGAGGTTTTTTTGAAAAAGGCTTATCTGAATTTTACCAATGAAATCAATGGGTTATTCGCAAATTTGATTCAACGAGATGTTTCTACATAGACTTTTATCCAGCACGAAACGGCAACCGAACGGCAACCACGTGCTTAACTTCAATGGAGAAACAGCGATGGCATCAATCACGGATAAGGGCATGCAAGCCAAACCAACGGGGAAAGACCAATGGCTTTACAGCCCGTTTAAAAGAGGCGCAGGTGTGTTTGTGGGAAGAATCACACCCAACGGTGAACGCCTTCTGTACTTTCGCTATACAAACTCATCGGGCAAACGCCAATCCCTCCCAATAGGCCCATATCACCCAAAGGGAATCAAGGGACTTACCTTGGCTAATGCATACGCCAAAGCCTGTGAACTATCTGAGTTGTATCGCAATGGCGTAAAGGATTTACACAAGCATTTTGAGTTGGAGCGCGAACGAGAAAAAGCGGACGAAGCGCAACGCATCCTCTCCGAAAAGAGCGCAATGGAGGCTGAGGCCTTAGACAAACTACGACGAATTTCTGTCCGCAAGCTTTATGAACGCTGGGCCAGCGTAGAACTAAAACCACAGGTTCGTGCTGATGGCCGTCGCATCGGCAGAAAAGACGGAGGCAAGTACACGTTTGAGCAATTCGAACGGCGCTTATTTCCGGTGCTAGGCAATGTCGACATAAATGCCATTCGCAAAGCTGATTTGGTTGGCATCTTGGACAAAGTGAAATCAGAAGGTAAGCGCAGGACATGCAACATGCTGCTGGCTGACATGAAACAAATGTTTCGCTTTGCACACACACGGGAGCTTATTCCGTCTAATCCACTTGATGCGGTCTCGAAGAAAGAGGCAGGTGGCTCGGATGTTGAGCGCAACCGAACCCTAAGCACAGAGGAGTTGGTGACACTGCGAACTAAACTCGAAAATGCAAATCTCTCTAAACGCACAGAGATTGCCGTTCGACTCATCTTGGCCACAGGCTGTCGCATTGGCGAGCTAAGCAACGCGCGGTGGGAGCATGTCGATTTGGAAAATCGTAAATGGTTCTTACCAGAGACAAAAAATCAAAGGTCACACACAATTCATTTGTCTGATTTCGCCCTTAACTGCTTCAAAGAACTTGCCGCACTGCGTGAGGTCGGCGTCACACTGGTCTCACTGCCTTGGGTATTTCCCAATCACACAGGAGATGGTCCCGTCTGTTCAAAATCTGTTGGAAAGCAATTGGCCGACCGTCAGAAACCAAACGTTTCTGCACTTCAACGCAGATGCAAACTGACTGACGCTTTGACCTTGAGCGGAGGCAAATGGACAGCCCATGACCTACGACGTACCTCAGCGACTCTGATGGCACAGCTTGGTCAAAGTACAGATGTCATCGATGAGTGTTTGAATCACATGATGCAAAGGCGTATTTCTCGTGTCTACATTCATGACAGACGCGAGGCAGAACAAGCACGAGCATTCAATGCGCTTGGAATAAAACTTGAGCAACTACTGCAAGCGAAACCAGAAATCAGCAATGTGATTGAGCTTGAATTGAAAAGAGCGTGATGCATAAATGAGACAGGGCAGGAAAATAATTAAACTTTTTTTTCCTGCCTTGTCCTGTTAAAAACTACTAACCCCTACTAACCACGACCAACCGCACATACGTCGTCTTGTTCTACAAACCTCTTCAACCTAGCATGCACCTCACTGCATCACAGCAGATGTATTCGATGCAGAAAAAGAGGTTTTTATGGACGAAAAAGATACACCACCAAAAGATTTTTCATCAACATTCGCAAGGTTAGGTGAGCACTCTGCGACTAGTGGCAATCACATCAAGCTCAAGACAAAAGTTGAATGCGTGCGAAAGAGCAGTATCAAGAATCTGCCAGCCGATGATTCTTTTGGTTTGATGAAACTGGCTCAAGTTTTAATAGTCATGCAAGTGAGTCGCTCAAATTGGCTGGAGGGCGTGAAGAGCGGAAGATACCCCGCATCAGTTCGTTTGTCGGATAGACGAGTGGCATGGCGCATCTCCGACCTCAAAGCTTTTGTAGACTCATTGTGATTGAGGCCGATATGCAAAATCAATCTCAACTCGTTGAATTCGATGCCACGCAAATTCTTGACTCAAATAAGAAAAATGATGGTTTCTTTCAAGTCGGTTTTCACAGCCTCACGCTGATTCAAGAGATAGGTGGAAGTCACAACGACATCATGGCTTACATGGTTTTGTGTGGCGGCGTGAATGGTCGAAAAATTCCACGTGTTTCTACACACGGAGCAAAAAGCGTCAAAGACAGAACAGGCATGGGATACCGTGCGGCACAACACGCTTTCGACTGGCTCCACAGAAACGGTTTTATTTCCCCTTTTAATCCAGATTCACAGCAATCACAACAACCCAAAAAGAATCAGCCACGCTGGGTAATCAATGACGATTCCCCAGACATTGCGATATCGCGAGAATTTTTGGATGGTTATGCCACTAAATCTAAGCCGACTTTGTATCGACTAGCTGATGAAATCACAGTCACCGCCAACTGTGGAAAGTCACAAGCCTTGATAGACGCCATCTTGGTTTTCCTTCGACTTATGCAAGAGCAAGATTTTGGCGAATGGGCTGGTGTTCATCCAAGGTGTTGGCATCAAGTCTTTCACAAAATTGAAGAAAACGATGAACTTCCACCACCAGTTGTTGACGTTCCTAACACTGACAGCTCATTGATAACCATACAGGGAGAGGAAAAAGACACCTCCTATATTGAGTTCATGGAAGAGATGATTCTCAATGTATCAACGCAAGATGAATTGACTAAGCGGTTCTGGGGTGCTATCGCCACACTGCAACGCCTTCGACTGATATACCGCTGTTTAACCATATGGGATAAAGACCCCACCAATAAATTCGTTGGCCGTAAGGCAACACCGTTGGCGACGTTATATGTCAATGATGCTTGGGCAAGGGACTATGAATTGCATGCACAAGATGAAGTTCATAGAGCAGGTTGGCGAACTGGAGCAATGGACGCGCATTCTGGAACTGACTTCGAGTTTGATAGTCAGACTGGCGCTGCGACTTATATCGGCAGTGGACGTTATCGTTACATCATCAATGATTCATTAATGGAAAGAGCTTGTGTGATGGAACAACTGCGCGTTAGGCATTGGCCTGCAAATGAGGAAAACATCAAAGGTCGCCAACGTTTAAGCAAACTGACCATCGCTTATGTTCATAAATTACAACAAATGAAGCTCCCTGCAAACCCTGACTGCACCTAGCTTTTACAGAGTAAACAGAAGCCAGACAAGGCTTTGCGCGGCTTTTGTCTACTTCAAGAGTTCAAGAGTTTAAGGATTCAAAGACATGTAGGTTCGCAAGCGAACCCTCTCTTTTTTGTTTTCAGTGGGGGTGGTCTATTCACATCTAAGTTAGACACGTTAAGGCAATGGGTCACAATCAATTTGGAAAACAACTCTTGGACCGTCATCCGTTTTGATTTCAGTGGCCCTTCGTTTTGGATACAAATACTGGGCTAGCTCTGCGTACATTCGACCTCGCAGTTCTGGCGGGTTGCCCTCATCCATAGCGATGTTTGCCATGCCCTCAACTGGGTCACAACCCAAAGCATCAAGCTTTTCGATTAACGCTTGAGTTTTTTTATTGGGTGTGCCCTTTTCCCGTCCACCTGTTTTTCTGCCTAATGCCATATTCGCCACCATATTTCACATTGTGAAATTATAGCTAAATACTCGAAACTTGAAGACCGGTCAGAAGTTCATCTTTAGTGATTGCGGACAAATTTTCTCTTTTTAATTGCAGGGCATTTAGCATCGTCTGATTAGAGAGTTTCAAGCCATCAAGTAATGTGTACCAATTCAGAACGTAACGTTTCATTCGCTCATCCTCACTCACCAACCCCATCTGACCTTTACTTAGTTGATTGTGTAAACGGCTTCCAATCTCTTTATCAAATGATGAGATTTTTCGGCCTATCAAAATCAAATCAAAGTGCATTCTTGCGCTATTGAAATCAGGATGGTCTTTAACAATATCGGCATAGTCATCTAACTGACGTAAATGCTTCTTGTTGAGTGAAATGCTAGGACGTTTTATCTCAATGATTACGCAACGATAAATTTGGTTACCAAACGAATCGAAAGATGGAATTTGTCTCACAAGAAACAAATCCGTTTGTCTCTTAGCTCCATCAATGTGGACAACATCCTCCGCATCTAAATCGTGCTCATCAATATCATCAATTGATTTCAATTTCTGGCGTAAGTTTTTTGCAATTTTTGTAAAACTGTCTTCCTCTGCCCCAAGCGTTTCGTACTGGTGACCAAACAGCCACGTATTGTTTTCAATGATGCTTTGAAGGTCAGGAGTTTCGAGAACTTCTGTGTAGTGGTCATTCATGATGACGCGAAGACCATCAATTACATCCGAGCGCTTTTGAAGAATCTCAATAGTGGAAATAATGTTTTCAAGTGTCGTTCGCTTTAACTGGCTCGCAAAGGTTTCAACAGCTTCTGGACTCAACTCCAACACACTATTCAACACATCAAATATTGCATCATTTTCATTGGAGATAGCAAGCTTATCTAATAGTCTCACAATTAGTTTTTTTTGCTTTTTATTAAGCGAACCTAATGCAATTGGGTCTGCCTCATAGATTGCACGAAGAATTCTCTTTGTATTTTCAAATCGCCACACTTTGTACTGTGGGTCTAATCCAGCGTAAGTTGGAAAAATTCCATCTGTTACATAGCTAGAGATTTCCTTCTCAAACTGACTACTCAGAAAATTTACATACAACTCGTGAGTTATACGCGTAACCTCTTTCCATACTTTTCGCCAGATGTCTGATTCAAATCCAACAGCATCAGGGTGCGTGATGCTTGGGCCGTCAGAAGAAAAATTATTCGCCCAATCTGATTTCACGTAAGCACTGCTGTGAAAAGGTCCTTTGTGATTAAAAGCACTGAGTCGACGCCCGACGCACTTTCCATCACTATCGATGACATAGGCATAACTTTTTTCTGAATTGGGTTTATCGTGCCAAACAATAACTGAACCCTCAAACATAAATCCGTCCACAGTAAGCGAAAACTCTTTTGCTGTGTGCGCAGGAAGATCAATTTCACTTCCATTGATACGAAGTTTCTTCTGTTCATTGAAAGCTAAGTACCAACCAAACTCAGTTTGAAAATGAGTTTCGAGTTGCTGAGCACTCACCAGTCCATCGTAAATTTTTTGAAGTTCAACTAGAGTCCCAGTTGATTGCTCGCTCAACAGGGAGGGTAGTTCTGACGTCGCAATAGGGACGCCTGAATAGTCTTTAATTGTGCTTGAGTCGATCGCAATTTTTACCGCACCGTTTGCAGAGTTCGAATACCACACAGCACTCGCACAAAGACGATGGAACGCAAGACGCCCTCTTCCATTTGCACCGTGCAAATTTGCATCATTCTTTTTGCGTGAATCGTTAAACCGGCCAAAGGTATCTTCATGCGAACTCAAATCGATACCAGAACCGTTATCAACAACAGTTATGCAAACCACACCATTCAAGTCATTTTCATGTAGTTGAACATTCACAACAGTGGCGCCAGCATCAAAACCATTCCAGACTAACTCCGCGATTGCTTTCCAAGGCTCAATATTCTTAAAGTGTTTTTTGATGCCCTCAGTGTTAATCAGGGTGCTACCAACAATTTTTTGATTACTTGTCATAGTTTGGAAACATAGGAGTTCTGAGAGATTACCGTTGCAACTGTTCGCACCAATAGAAAATCTTTAGGAGCTTTCACTTCTAATTCACCACTAGAGGAAACATAAATTTCTTTTATCCTAGGATGTGAAAACGCCCCAATTGGAAGCGGTTTTTTTGCAAATGGATTGTGCAGAACATACAAGCCATCAAGTAAATTTTCTTGGTACTGACTTTTTGACTGAGTCCTAACAATAGGAAACAATCCACTTTCGTTCGTATGCAATGTCTTGAACACATGCAGACCTGAGGGATTGTCTGACAAGGCTCTTAGTTTGCCCCATGTTGCTAGCGAGCTGTACAGTACGGCAGACACATCTGCATAAGTTTCGTCACAAAACAATCCAACAGGTACATTGGTGTGGGCTGATTTGGGAGCTGCCGAAACGTTGTAGCTGACAACAGATGAGGCATCAGGATGTGTCGCAGCCTCATCATAGTAAAGCCCGTAAATAGCGGCAAGAATTGATCGTCCAGCAGAAAAATGCGACAGAGGACGATCAAATGCACCAATCCCAATAACGTACGGATTGCTCTTGATGCTTGAGTTCAAAGAGTAGTGATTCTGATAGCGCCTAAATTTTGAATCGAAGCTATTGCAAATTCTCAGCGTCGACTGAATGTTGAATTCTGTAAAGTCGTTTGGCATGTCTTCCAAGCTGTAACCATATGCAGGCTTCCCTCCAATTGCTGGAGCTGCAATAGTTGCCTCAAGCGACATGCGACTAGGTGCCGTAATCACGAAATCGGGCGAACTAACCGTCATATCTATCTGCATGCCTAGCATTTTCAAAACGGCATGCAAATACAACTCCCAAAATCCCGACTCAAACGTTAGCTGAAACTCCTGAATAAATTTCCCGTCACGATCCAAAAAGCCTTCGGCCCACTGACTGATTACAGCTCGTTCTGGGGCATTCACCTCTTCCAGCAGCATCTTGAAGATTGGGTGCTGTCGTGAAGGTTCAACACACGGTGTAAATAAATCAATTTGCATTCTTTTTAATTAGAAAATCTTATCTGGCTTGGTGGGTTACTTTTTTGATTCTGATTCATCTTATAACCATGATTATGGTACTGTATGCATATACAGATATGAGCAAATCAATCCCTATACAAGTCATTCCTCATTCGTTGTTTGTTCAAGCAATCCAAACGAGTGTTCAAGCAGGATTTCCATCACCCGCGGAAGACCATGCTGTCACACGCTTAGACCTAATGGAGCAACTCATCAAACACCCCCAAGCCACGTTCATGCTTCGGGTGCGCGGTGACTCCATGAAAGATGCGGGCATCATGGATGGCTCGGTGGTACTGGTGGACAAAGCCATTCAACCCCGCAATGGCCATGTGGTGGTCGCATGCATTGATAACGAATACCTGTGCAAATACTTTGTGCAACGTGCTGGCCGCATACGCCTCAAAGCTGCCAACAGCACATATCCCGACATAACCCCTAAGGATGGACAGACACTTGAGATTTGGGGTGTTGTGGTGGCCTCAATCCTCCAGCACAAGTGTTGAGCCATGTACGCGCTGGTCGATGGAAACAACTTCTATGTGAGCTGCGAGCGGGTCTTTCGTCCTGACTTGCGTGACCGCCCTGTTGTGGTCTTGAGCAACAACGATGGGTGCGCTATCGCTAGAAGCAATGAAGCCA
>JAHEEQ010000095.1 GCA_024640585.1 Micrococcales bacterium | reverse complement strand
TTTGGCAAATCTACTCAGACGTTGAAAACTCACCAGAAAAGGATGAGGTTTTCGTCAGACTGAAAAAGTATGTTGAAGAATTTACAGCGGATCGACGTCTAAGAACGAGAGCAAGTCCTGAAACTGTCGAACAAGTTTTCAAGCAAATGGAAGAGGTTGCTATCGAGCAGTTTGAAGACTCCAAAACCGAAAGAGCTAGCGTCAATAAAAAGTATGTAAAAGAGCTCGAGGACAAAATTTGTGCAGACTTTATTCAGTCGAGAGGGCGTTCCGGGCGTGTGCTTGTCCTTAATCAGGATTACTTGCTGTTGATGACAAACTTGGCCATCGGTATGAGAGAAAAACTAAGACTACATGAGTTGCTTATTGAATTTGAGCAACGAGGGTTTTATGTAGATAACCAGACAAAGCAAGCCTTGGTAGCGTTCTACGAACGCATGGGTAATGTGGAGCGTATGAGTGATAGCGGAGATGCGGTTTATGTCCTCAAGACAGTTTGAAAAATTCCTTGCCAACTGCTTAATCAAGTGGGCAAGCGAGGCAATACAGCCAGGTTTCCGTTATCAGTTCAAGTCTCCTGACGTTGAAAACTCAAGTCTGCTTTACGAGGCCTTCCTAGGGCATTCTGGCGGGAAAACTATTACCTATCGTGAGCATCAGCACCCATACGTTGAATGCAACGGAACAAAGCTCATACCAGTACTTCATCATGAGGACGGAAACGGGTTTACTGAAAACTACATCTCACACTTGCGTGATCAGATTGCAAGCCGGAATGATGCCTTTTCATCAGCGGCGTTATTCATCATTCACAACAGCATGTTGGATACGCTGATTAATAGCGCGATGGATGTCGCGACAAGAGATGCCATATGGCATCCTGCAACGTTTTCGGAAAAGTTGAAGTCTTTAATTCCACCGGGAAGTGGAACAGCATCGTTGTTCAACTGTCTACTAGATGATCAACTGGACATCATTGTTGAAGAAGGTGCAACTGTCTTTGGGTTCAAACCTTTGTTCCACTCTTTAGAAAGTGGTGAACTCAATTTCGCGGAGTTGAGCTTATTCAAAGATCCAATCTTGTTGACCCTCGGCGGACAACCAAATCAAGTTCGGAATCGAATCGATGCAAACAGACAGCTACGTCGACACATCGAGGAGCAGGTCGAACATTACGGCGACATCTTAGAAACTGTTCTACCTAAATTCAGTCCGAAATTTATCCAAGAACATTTCTACGATAGGAAAGATTGGCAAGTTCTTCCTTTTGAGGATTACCTTACTGCACAAGAAAGCAACAAAGCACAGGGTCTTCAATTCGATCGAGTCGATGTATCTACTGGTAACTCGTTTACGCGTGCAAAAAGCGGAACAAAAGCAGGCCAGAAAGAGCAAAGCGTACTGATACAACTTCCGCCAGGTGAAGTTGTCGCAAATTTAGAGTTTGTCTTCCAAGGAAATGACCTTCAGGACAATCAAGTTGTTTTACGACACAACAAAATAGTTCAGCAGTCCTTGACGCCTGCAGTTAGTCGAATGGGAGGTAAAAATTCTCGTGTTCGATTTGCGGTCCCATTTTCTGGTAGCCCAACCTTTTTCAGTGTTGAGCTCAAAAGGGAAAATACATCTGAGGAGTACAAGTTTAGATGCCTGATCGTGCATCAAGATACTTTTCATTTGGAAGAAGCAAAAAACTGTTTCAGGATTGAGCCTGCCAAAGAACAGGTAACTCTTCAGGTTGAAGAGAACTACTTCCGCATTGCTAGCCTCGGTGATCTTGAGTTTAAGTTGCAAGAGGATCGTAGTGAAATTGATTGTTCAAAGTTTGCTCTTGTTGATTTCGAAGAGCAAGCAACTAAGAACGAATTAATTCAATTCATCATTCTTTCGGGTCTGCATCGCTTAAAGATAAACATTGAAGGGCCAAGTGCTCAGGAGACTATTAGCGTCCCACTTCTATTTGAGAAGGAGCGAGTGATCAAGCTGTTCAATGATCAAGCTAATGCGGAGTATTCACGGGGTAAGCATCGAATCGTTTTCGAAAACGCAGAACACAATGTCATTGGTGTTCGTCAGCAATTGTTGGACTTCGAGGCCGATTTGGTTTCCAAAGGTCTTCTGGCCGTTAATGACGGTGATAAGGATCTCGGGCTTGAAACACTTCTAGCAACCCACCCTGATGTGTATCAGTCTTACAAGGCTTTGTTTGACTACTACATCAAACACAAAACGCTTCCGAGCTTGGTGGCTTGGGGCCCAGAATATCGAGGGCTTGTTGGTGATGTATTAAATGCATATGAAGAGGTGATCAATGCGATTGAGATAGATCGCGTATTGACGAATGAACAAAAAATGTTGATGCGCATTGGCTTGCATCGACGTGATGGCAAAGAGCGTTTGATGCCCATTCACCCTCTTGTTCTGTCTTATCACTTAGAGTTGGTCTCATCAATTGATAGAGAGAGAAAGTCTTCTGACGGTTTTTCTTTTTCTGAGTTGCCCGACGTAACACTCAATAGATTGGTTGCCTCTGGCTTGATGCCTTTTGTGCCACATGCCGTCCATGGTTATGCATATTTGTCACCAGTACGTGACAACCGATTCTGGCTCGACATCATTCCCCAAAAGGATGTGAGCCACAGTTTTGTCCGACGTCTAGTCAAAGACAAGCTTTCCGAATTTATTTATGCCTACTCTCGAATCTTTTCTGCCGGGAATACGGGGCCGCTGATCATTAATGCTATTCACCAAGGGCAAGCAGAAGAGTTGTTCCTTGGAGTGATCGATCACTTTAAAAAGCATAAAGAGAAGTCAATTCCAATTCATGTGAATCTTTATGATGATAAGTTGCAACAGAATGACTTCGATAAGTTCGCTGAGTCTGGAAAGCTTAGCGAACTAAAAGTTTGGCTCGAGCTCAATTCGAGTGACTACCGTGCTGAGTCTGACTTGTTGATCGATTTGATTCGCGGTCGACTCACTTACAGTAAATTTGAGACTCCTCAGCAAGGTCAAAGTTTGAAGTATGCACATCTCGCGTTCTTTAGAAATAACGCCCCCGTTGAGTGCATTAACGTAAAAATAAGTGAGTCGCTGAGTGGCGTTTTATGCAATGGTTTGATATCGGGTGAGGCTGCCGAAACACAAGGTGATTCGTATTTCACATCCTTTGGATTAAGAAAGGTTGATGTTGAGGCTAATCAACCGCTCAGGTTGGCGCAATCGATTGGCTCTCTGTGGGGGCCGTCTATTCTTCCAAACGCTCAATACCATGGCTTAGGAATCGGATTGGCTGTTAGCTCTGATTTCAAAGAGCTACTAACTAGGTCCTATGACAGTGCCCTTTGGACAACAATCATCGACCCAAAGGTTACTTTAGATTTCTTCACAGCTCAAAAAGATGTTGTGTTGATCCATTACTCTGACCAATACACAAGCAGTTCTGGATATGACGCGATTACAGTGACTAAGCAGGTAGACCTGTTTGAGCATCTGTTGAACAAAGATAGTCGTGTCACTACAGAGAGATTGCTTTCTGAGTTCAATGCTTTCAATGGTGAATGGCTGTTGAAAATGTTGACAGCCCAGGCTACTGAGCGCAAAGAGAAGCACGGCATCATTGGTGCTTACAAGTTTGTCAGTGCAATGCTTCGTGACTCAGATATCAGTTGGGTTCCCTTATCTGTAGCGGAGATGATTCGCGTATCGGGCAACATTGGTTTGAAAATGAGCGATAGCGAGTTTTCCCGTGCTGTTCATGGCTATAGAAAAGGGGCGATTTCAGACGATGTACTGTTTGTCGGATTTAAAGACGAAAAGCTGTACTTGCTTCCCTTAGAGGTTAAAACTGGATCACGCCCTGACTTTAGTTATGCAGGACAACAAGCTCTTGAGTTAGGCCGTTATCTGAAAGAAGAGGTCCTTGGACCTGACACGTTGGCGTCGCGCCTTTACCGATCGCTCTTTATCCGTCAAGTGTTGATGCAGGTTGAAAAATTCAAGCTGTATCAGGTCTTAGATGAAACAAGACTTCATCAATTGCTAGATAAGAGAGAGTGGTGGCAACAGGGCGACTATGAGTTAGGTTCTGTTTCCGATTTTGCCGAAGGAATAGTGCTGGCCCACATTGAGTCCAGCACCTTTTTCTCTCCAGTCTATGAGCGGAAATACAGTTTGATTCAGATCCAGCTTCCGTATGGGTTGCTACCCGATTTGATCAGCGCCGATTCGGGCGAGGCACTTTCCAAACTTGTTAAAACCTGCAATGTTCCTGAAGAGTTTTTGCTTGGCAAGTTGCAGGTGAAGCAACATGACGCAAAAGCTGAATCAAGCTCACCTGCGACTGTAATGGTGCATCCTGAGTCGACTAAGAAGGAGTCCAGTAGCTCTGACGTTCCAGTTGTGGAAGATGTGATTAAGCCGGTTACTCCTATCTCGGAGGAATCGGGGCCTCTTCAAGTACTAATCGGACACGATTCAGCCAGAAATCAACCCCTTTACTGGGAGCCGACAAACACAGCCAAGTTCATGAATACCAATACTGGAATTATTGGAACGATGGGAACTGGTAAAACGCAATTTACTAAGTCACTGGTGACTCAGTTAATGCGGAACAAGGCTTCAAATGTGAATGGAGCCCCGATTGGTTTGTTGATTTTTGACTACAAGTCAGACTACGTTGACGATGCTTTTTGCAGTGCAACAAATGCTAAGCGCTTAAAGCTGCATCGACTGCCATACAACCCATTGAGTTTGTATGGTGATATGCCCATGTTGCCGTTGCATATTGCCACTGGTTTTACCGAAACAATGGCTAAAGCATTTGGCCTTGGTCAGAAGCAACAACTTCGTTTGAGAAAATTGATTCTCGATGCGTACGAGGGCGCAGGTATTCTTCAGGCTGATAGTTCCACATGGAAGCTTCCTGCACCAACGCTGGCTACGGTTTGGGATTTATTTATCAACCAAGATAAAGTTGAGGAAGACTCTTTGTATGCGGCACTGGACAGTTTGGTGTCTTACCAGATCTTCGAGCCCAACGCACAGCTGGTTCAATCACTTTACGACATGCTTGATGATGTAACTGTGATCGAATTGGCTGGATATTCTCCGCAGATACAAAATCTAGTAGTAGCTTTAACGCTCGATCTTTTCTACTCTCAAATGCAGAAAAGAGGAAAACCAACAGTGAAAGGTGATTTCCGCCAGATCACAAAAATGATCCTCGTTGATGAAGCTGATAACTTCATGAAGGAAGATTTCCGTAGCTTACGAAAAATCTTGAAAGAGGGACGTGAGTATGGGGTTGGTGTGATTCTTTCGACTCAGGACATCACGCACTTCAAGACTGGCGAGAATAATTACGCCTCGTACATTCTGACCTGGGTTGTTCACCGTGTTGCAGAAATTAAAAATGCTGACATCAAGGCAATTTTTAACAAAGATGACAAGACAGAGCAAGAAGGTCTGATGGAGACAATCCGCAGGCTTGAGAAGCACTACAGCTTATACATAGACGGGGATAAACATGTGCGCAAGATGCGCGATAAGGCGTTTTGGGAGCTCTGATATAGAGCTCCCGCCGCACTTAAGCTGCAAGTCTGATTAGATCTTCCACTTTAAGCAGTTTTGGATTCCCTGACATGTATGAAATTCCACGATGCAAATGCAAGCGGAAATAGCGTGTTAGGGACTCCTTGCTGAGTGCGATTCCTGCATTGTGCGCTCTCAGCTTGATCAGAGCTAGATAGATTTCCTCATCGCCCCCTGTGAAGGTCTTCCACGTCATTTCAATTGAACTGTCTGATGGAATATCTTCATTTGGAGGTTCTGAGTTCTCGTTCAGCGAAATACAAAGTGCCCATCGGCACAAAGTATTCCAGTTCTGAATGCCTGTTCTACGTTTGAGTGTGATTAGCTGAACTTTTCCTTTTTCGGAAACGCGAACGGTATCAATCATGCAACCTCCTTCGAGTATTCGAAATAGCCTTTAACAATTTCTGAAGACTGCTTTCGATCATCGTATTCAATTAAGTACTGATGTGAGGTGTGTTTCTTCAGTGACCGGTGATAAGAACCGACGATCTCTTCGTCTGTAGATAGCAAGATGACTTGTTCTCCGGCGTAAGGAAAGTAGTTTTGTACAAATGATTTGCGATGGCTGCTGTCTAGTCGACCAAGAGGTGTGTCGATTACCGTTGGTAACTTCCGACCGGAGGCTTGTGCAAGTGCCCACAATACTGCAACAGCTAGTAGTTGCCTTTCTCCTGCCGATAACTTTGAGGCGGGGACGGCACCTTCGCCTACGATTTTTATTGTCAACATGAAGGTGTCTGGGCAGATTGAAATTGAGCTAACAAACGATTTTTTTCTCAGCAAAATTTCAAAGCCTTCACGAATCAGTTTTTCCAAATTCGCAATGTGTTTGTTTCTAATCTTTTCCTCAAAATTGGCTAGTACTTCACGACCACGAACAAGTTGTTCGTGCATTTTGGTCAGCTGTTTTTCATCGGCTTCATTTTTTCGAACTTCGTCTGAAGCAGTATTGAATTGCTTGGTTGATGATTCAAGGTCTCTTTTAACGCGTTCAATCTGGTCTTGCAACCCATCACGCTTTGTTTCATGAGATCTGATGTCATCTTCTGTGGATTTAATTTCAATGAAGAGTGGTTCAAGCTTGACGGCATCTGGTACGGCAAGAAGTTGACGATCAATTTGGTCGAGTTCGGTTTGAAACTTTCCCAACTCAAGCAACTGCTTTAAAGCGATTGAGCGATTGTGAGTACCTTCAGTTCTAGCTCTGAAAATACTTTCTTTAGAAAAGTTGATCTCAGGCCTGGAGTCATCATCCTTTTGGATTTCCATCAAAGTTGAATGAATCTTTCTTAGAAATTCAACTTGTGATTCGGTAAATTCCGCGCGTCCAGAAAGCTCGCTAATAACGCTAGAGCTAAATGATGAAAGTGCGTCTTGAACAACTTCTTTTTGATCGAGAGTGAGGCCATTTCTGGCTAAGGCCTCTAATTGTTTAAGCATCCCCTCAAGCAAAGTAAGAGGTAGGTTTGAAGAAGCAAGTTCTGTTAGTTCTGAGCGTTTGCTTGAAACAAGGGAAAGTAGCTCGCTTTGACGTTGAACTAACAAGTCTCGTTGCTCGTAAAGATCGCCGCCCTGCTGCTTTAATTGCGCTCTGAGTGTTTCTAGATGTGATTGCAAATCCCCTAGTCTGGCTAGGATTTCAGACATCTCATGATCTAAGTTCTGCTGCTGATCGCTAAGAACCGAGACTTTTTCGTTCAAGCGGAGAATTTTTTCTTTATGTTCCTCACTAACGCCCTCAACCTTCAGTCTTCGATCAAGCGTTTGTAGTGTTTTGGAAAGATCTGTGACAAGGTCTAAGCCAAGTAATGAATTCAGTCCGGTTCGAATTAGTTCGCTGCAACGTGCAGGTTGAGCCAAGGACTCAATTCGCTCACCGTCGAAGAAGAATAGATCAGAAAGTTGGCTGGGGAAGAATGTCTCTGAGAGCTCCGGCCAGCGCTCAGAAAGCTCTAAGTCAAGCTCTCCATTTTTGAATACTTGAACAGTATCGGCTGATGCTCCGTGAGTCTTCAAAGACCAGGTTCTCACAACTTCAAACTGCTGTTGTCGTCCTCTTCGCTTCGTAA
>JAHEEQ010000086.1 GCA_024640585.1 Micrococcales bacterium | reverse complement strand
TAGTGCTGCAGAATCAACACCACCAGACAAGATGCGACCTGATGGTGGCGCCGACAAGTTGTAAGCGCGGCCAAGACGTGTCATCGAGTCAAGTAACACAACTACATCGTGACCCATTTCAACCAATCGTTTTGCACGTTCGATTGCAAGTTCGGCTGCGAGTGTGTGTTCTTCTGCAGGGCGGTCGAAGGTTGAAGCAATAACTTCACCCTTAACGGTGCGCTGCATGTCGGTTACTTCTTCAGGGCGTTCGTCAACAAGAACTACCATCAAGTGAACTTCTGGATTGTTTTCAACGATTGCGTTTGCAATTTGTTGAAGCACGATTGTCTTACCAGCCTTTGGCGGAGACACAATCAAACCGCGCTGACCTTTACCAATTGGCGCGACCAAATCGATAACACGGGTGGTCAAGTTGTTTGGCGTGGTTTCAAGACGCAGGCGTTCTTGCGGGTAGAGCGGTGTGAGTTTGTTGAAATCAACTCGACCGCGAGCTGTCTCTGGATCTTGACCATTAACAGTGTCGACGCGTACGAGTGGATTGAACTTTTGACGTGGTTTGCCTTCTTGTTCGTTTTCTTTCGGTTGGCGAACCAAACCTGTTACTTGGTCACCTTTACGCAGTGCGTATTTCTTGACCAAGCCAAGTGAAACGTAAACATCGTTTGGTGATGGCAAGTAGCCAGTTGTGCGAACAAATGCGTACGAATCAAGAATGTCGAGAATACCTGCAACTGGAATTGTTACATCATCTTCTGAAAGTTCTTCGCGGTCGCGATTGTTGCGACGGTTATTGCGGTCGAAGCGGCCACGGCGGCGGTCGAAACCACCTTCGCGTTCACCTTCATTGTTTGAACCATTTTCTGATTCAGTTTCGTTTGATTCACCATCGTTGTCGCGTGGACGTGTGCGTTCGCGGCGTTCTCCGCGTTGTTCACGTGGTGCATCAGAATTCTTTGCATCGCCTTGTGGTCGAGATGATCGACGTGCGGTTGCTTGTGCTTTGCCGATGGCTTTAACAAGATCATCCTTTTTCATTGTGGATGCGCCATCAATTTTCAAACTCGCTGCGAGTTTCTTTAGTTCGGGCAACTTCAGATCGTTAAGCCCTGTTGTGGTTTCGCTCACGCGATGTACCTTCCGAGTAAATAAGTGATTTTCCGCGCCAAGAAGTTTCGATTGAATCTTTGGATTTTTGGGGAGAAGTTTTTAGGCCTTGTGGGGCCAACCCCAAGCGGTGGGAAAACCTTAGCAAAGGTTGGGTGAAAAATACCTATTTGGGGGTCTGTTATGCGTTAAGTGGTGCGACGTGGGCGCCCGCACTTGAAATATTAAGCTGAAAAGTCTCAAATCCTTCGCCTGCAATTTTGGCGATTTCCTCAGAAACAAAACCAGTGGTTAGAACTAGAACGGTTGGGCCAGCGCCAGAGATGACGGCGGCATGGCCTTTGGTGCGCAACTTTTGGACAAGTGCATGCGATTTAGGCATTGCACTCTTTCTCGCATCTTGGTGCAATTTATCTTCCGTTGCCACCATCAAAAGTTCTGGATGGTCAGTGATTGCAGAAACCAGAAGTGCAGATCTTCCTGCATTGAATGCCGCGTCTGCGTGATCAACAGCTTCTGGAAGGAGTCCGCGAGCTTTCTTGGTTGCAACTGCAGTTGCAGGTACGCAAACCACTGCGCGCAAATCGCGGTGTGGTGT
The DNA here is from genome assembly GCA_024640585.1 of Micrococcales bacterium. The sequence continues at coordinate 5,992 of JAHEEQ010000086.1, read as the reverse complement.
CAGGCGAATTGCATGCGCATCTTCCCCACCCCACGCAATCGTGAATCCGCCAAGCAAAGTTGCAGCGACGTTGTCTGGATGGCCTTCGATTTCGCTTGCGAGTTTTAGTGCTTGTTCGTTTGTGAGCAGTTGGTCGCCGCCAACAACTAATGCGCGAGCCAAAACAATTCCACCAACAATTGCAGCAGAGGACGAACCAAGTCCGCGACCGTGTGGGATTTGGTTTGCTGAAACTATTGCAAGACCTTTTGGCTTTTCACCCATAGCTTCAAATGCAGCCATCATTGATTTTGCAATCAGGTGTTTGCCATCGCGCGGAAGTTCGTCTGCACCTTCGCCAGCGATATCGATTTCGATAGTTGGCTCATCAAGAATTTGGGCGATTATTTCGTCGTATAGATCAAGTGCAAGTCCGGCAGCGTCAAAAGCCGGACCGAGATTTGCAGAAGTCGCTGGTACGCGCACCCGAACTGGTGCAGCCTTGAAAGTTAGAACTGGGACTGAGTTTTTCTTTGCCATTACAGACCAATCGCTTTCACAGCTGCATCAACATCAACAGGGACAATGATTGGATCCGCTGCATTTTGAAGCGCCCATTGTGGATCTTTCAAGCCATTGCCAGTTACGGTGCAAACAATCTTCAAACCTTTATCAACTTTGCCAGCTGCATGAAGTTTGAACAATCCAGCTACGGATGCAGCAGATGCAGGCTCGACAAACACTGCTTCGCGACTTGCAAGGTAGTGATACGCCTCAAGAATTTCTTCATCGCTAACCATGTCAATCAACCCACCAGATTCGTCACGGGCGGCGAGTGCTTGTTGCCATGATGCTGGGTTGCCAATGCGAATCGCCGTCGCGATTGTTTCTGGATTTTCAACCACATGACCGCGAACTATTGGTGCTGCACCTTCAGCTTGAAACCCCCACATGCGAGGTGTCTTGGTTGCAACTTTGTCGTTTTTGTATTCAACAAAGCCTTTCCAATACGCGGTGATGTTGCCAGCGTTTCCGACTGGAAGAATGTGAACATCCGGCGCATCGCCAAGTGAATCAACGATTTCAAATGCTGCTGTTTTTTGGCCTTCGATGCGATCAGGATTCACGCTATTTACAAGTGCGATTGGATGATGAGCTGCCATATCGCGCGCCATGGTTAGGCAGTCATCAAAGTTTCCTTGAACCTGAACAATCTTTGAACCCTGCACCACCGCTTGAGCAAGTTTGCCCATCGCAATTTTGCCTTCAGGAATTAATACGACTGATTGCATACCTGCTTTAACTGCATAAGCAGCGGCACTTGCTGATGTGTTTCCTGTTGATGCACAAACAACGGCTTTTGCTCCAGCTTCAGCAGCTTTTGAAATCGCAACAGTCATTCCGCGATCTTTGAAAGAACCAGTTGGATTAGCGCCTTCAACTTTTAGCCAAACTTCCGCGCCAACTTTTTCAGAAATATTGCAGGCGTAAACAAGTGGAGTTCCACCTTCAAGCAAAGAAACAACCGGAGTTTTTTCAGATACAGGAAGGCGGTCGAAGTACTCGTGGATGAGGCCGCGCCATTGGTGTGCCATTAGTTTGCACTTCCTTCGACGCGCATTACACCAACTACTTCGCGGACTGCACTAAGTGATTTGAGTTCTGCGAGTGTTTGAGAAAGGGCTTCGTCGGATGCTTGGTGAGTGCGCACTAACAAGAAGGCTGCATCTCCGTGACCATCTTGGCGAACAACTTGAATTGAAACATCATGTTTTGCAAAAGTGTTTGCAATGGTTGCAAGTACACCTGGTTCGTCTGCAACTTTTAGATTAATGCTGTAACGAGTTTTTGCGTTGCTGATCGGAAGCGGTTCAAGCTCTGCATAAACGCTTTCGCCAGGTCCGCGACGACCAGAAACTTTGTTGCGAGAAACAGCAACCACATCACCAAGTACTGCCGAAGCGGTTGGTGCGCCGCCAGCGCCACGTCCATAGAACATGACTTGGCCAGCAGCATCTGCTTCGACGAAAACTGCGTTGAAAGAAAGTCGAACGCTTGCAAGTGGATGAGATTTTGGAACCATCGCAGGGTGCACCCGAACTACGACACCTTTTTCGTCATCACTTAGTTCTGCAATTGCAAGAAGCTTTACGACAAAGCCCATGTCTTTTGCGGCCTTGATGTCGGCAGCCGTTACTTTGCTGATTCCTTCACAGTAAACATCATCAATTGTTACGCGAGTGTGGAATGCGAGGCTCGCAAGAATTGCAGCTTTTGCGGCTGCGTCATGACCCTCAACATCCGCAGTCGGATCTGCTTCTGCATATCCGAGCGCTTGTGCTTCTTTCAAAACTTCTGAATAGTCTGATCCTTCTTCATCCATCTTTGTGAGAATGAAATTTGTGGTTCCGTTTACAATTCCAAGAACTCGACGAACTTTGTCGCCAACAAGTGATTCGCGAAGTGGGCGCAGAAGTGGAATCGCACCAGCTACAGCTGCTTCGTAATAGACATCTGCGTCATTCGCTTCTGCGGCTGCGAAAATCTCCGCGCCATGTTTTGCAAGAAGAGCTTTGTTTGCAGTCACGATTGATGAGCCATTGTTTAATGCGTGCAAAATAAGTGACTTGGCTGGCTCGATTCCACCCATTAGTTCAATTACGACATCAATATTGTCGTCGAGAAGTTTGGTTGCATCATTGGTGATTAGGTTCGCTGGGATGCCTGAGCGATCCTTTTTCGCATCCCGCACAGCGACGCCAACTAGTTCGAGGCGAGCACCAACTCGTGCTGAGAAATCTTCGGCGTTGTCTTTGAGCATTCGAGCTACTTCAGAGCCCACGACCCCAGCGCCGAGCAAGGCAATGCGCAAAACTGGCAATTCCGCCTTGTTTGCAGACATTTCGGCTCCTCTTTGTGTGCTTGCGCGAGGGCGAAATCCTACCTGCGACTAGATGAGGCCCTGGTCGAGCGCGAGTAGGTCATTTTCAGTCTCTCTGCGCACAAGTAAACGGGCTTCTTCATGCTTAACTGCTACCACAGCAGGCTTGGTCAACATGTTGTAGTTCGATGCCATTGAGCGGTGGTAGGCGCCTGTTGCAGCAACGGCAATGAAATCTCCTGGCGCAATATCGCTGGCCATTTGCAGATCACGAACCACGATGTCGCCACTTTCGCAATGCTTGCCAACGATTCGAGATTGCAATAGCTCACCCAATGGCTCGCGGTTTGCAATGCGAGCTGTGTATTCGGCTCCATAAAGAGCAGTTCGGATGTTGTCACTCATTCCGCCATCAACAGAAATGTAGGTGCGAGTCGCACCACTATCGATTTCGATTGGCTTGATTGTGCCAACTTCATAAAGCGTCACGGTTGATCGACCGATGATTGAACGTCCAGGTTCGATTGAAAGAGTCGGCAACGCAATTTTGTGTTTTTCACTTTCGGTTACGACAAGTTCAATAATTACTTTTGCCATGTCTGCAATCGACATCGGATCATCAGTCGGCAAGTAAGAAATGCCTGCTCCGCCACCAAGGTCAATCTCTTTTGTTACGAAACTATATTTCTTGTGAAGTAACGCGCAAAATTCAATAACGCGAGCGGCAGACAATTTGAATCCTGATGGATCGAAAATTTGCGAACCGATATGTGAATGAAAACCCAGAAGATTCAAATAAGGTGATGAATTAACTTCAACTGCTGCATGTTCTGCGGCTCCACTGAAGATTGACAAACCAAATTTCTGATCTTCGTGCGCGGTTGAAATAGCTTCATGTGTATGCGCCTCAACCCCCACTGTTAGACGAATAAAAACATCAACATTCTTGTTGAGGCTCTTGCAAATGCGATTTAGTCTTTCGATTTCATCAAACGAGTCAATCACAATTGCGCCAACACCAGCCGTAATTCCGCGTTCGATTTCTTCCATCGATTTGTTATTGCCATGCATCACGATTAGTTCAGCGGGAATTCCAGCTGCAAGCGCAAGAGCCAACTCGCCTCCAGTTGCAACATCTACACCGAGTCCGCCTTCAACCATCCAGCGCAAAACATCTGCAGATGCAAAAGCTTTACTTGCGTAATGGATTTTTACAGGCATTGGTGCATCGCTATAAGCATTTACATATTGCTTAATGTGTTCCTTGACATCAAGTTCGTCAATCACAAAAAGCGGAGTGCCAAATTCTTGAACTAAAGCAGATGTTGGAACTCCAGCGAAAACCATTTCACCATGTTGGTTGAGAGAAGTGTTTAGTGGCCAAATGCGCGGTTCTAGATTCGCCATAACTACATCCGCTCCGGCGCGCTAACGCCACAAAGATCTAAACCATTTGCAAGAACTTGTCGAGTTGCATCGCACAACCACAAACGTGCAACAACGGTTGGAGTTACTTCTTCATCACCCTGAGGCAGAACTCTGCATGCATCATAGAAACGGTGGTAGTCGGTTGCTAGATCTTCCAAATATCTTGCAACGCGATGCGGCTCGCGAAGTTCAGCAGCACCAGCGACAATCCTTGGGAATTCCGCCAGGTTTGCAAGTAGCACGGATTCTTTTTCGTGACTCAACTGAGTTGAATCAAAATCCAAATTCTTGTAATCAATTCCTAGTTCGAGTGCTTGGCGCAACATTGAAGAAATTCGTGCGTGTGCATATTGCACATAGAAGACTGGATTTTCATTTGTGCGCTTCACAAGTAAGTCGAGGTCCAAAACCATTGGCGTATCAACTGGGTAGCGAATCAATGCATATCGAGCTGCGTCCACACCAATTTCATCAACAAGGTCGTCAAGAGTGATGATGTTTCCAGCTCGCTTTGAAAGGCGAACTTCTTCCCCACCCTTCATCATCTTTACGAGCTGACCGATTAGAAGTTCAATGTTTTTGTTTGGATCATCGCCAGCGCACGATGCGACAGCGCGCAAACGATTTACATATCCATGGTGGTCTGCGCCTAATAAGTAAATGCAACGATCAAAGCCGCGATTGCGCTTATCGACGTAATAAGCGGTATCAGATGCAAAGTAAGTCAGTTCGCCATTTGAACGAACTAATACTCGGTCCTTGTCATCGCTGAAATCAGTGGTGCGCAACCAAGTCGCACCTTCTTCTTCAAACATGTGACCTTGGGCGCGAAGTTTTTCAAAACCACGATCGACCGCTCCAGATTCATGCAACGAGCGTTCTGAATACCAAACATCAAAAACTGTGTTGAAGTTTGCTAGCGAATCTTTCTGTTGTTGCAATTGAAGTGCGTAGGAAGCTTCGCGAAATGCAATTAGTTGTTCTTCACCTTCAAGTTTCAAAAATTCAGGATGTGTGGCCACAATTTCTTTTGCAAGGTCTTGAACATATGCGCCGTGATACCCGTCTTCCGGAATGTCGGTTTCTGTTGCAGCCGCCAAAACTGAAGCACCAAATTTATCCATCTGCGCGCCACGATCGTTGATGTAAAACTCTCGTGCAACTTTCGCGCCACTTGCTTCAAGCACTCGAGCAATCGCATCGCCCACAGCTGCCCAACGCGTGTGACCTAAGTGAATTGGTCCGGTTGGGTTTGCGGAAATGAATTCAACGTTGATGGTTTCAGAAATTTGTTTGTTGTGGCCATACATATTGCCACTTGCCAAAATGGTGCGAGCCAAATCGCCTGCCGCGCCAGCCTCTAGCGTGATGTTTAGAAAACCAGGACCAGCGACATCGACTGCTTTGACGCCAGAAACTTTTGCTAAATGAATTGCTAGTGCATCTGCAATAACTTTTGGTGGCAATCCCGCCGCTTTGCTCATCACCATTGCAACGTTTGACGCCCAGTCGCCATGGTCACGATTCTTTGGGCGATCTAATTTCAAAGTTGCTGGAACCGCGGACTCGTCGCATGCCAAATTCCCAGCCTTGATAGCAGATTTCAGGCTTGAAATTACATGCTCTGCGAGTTCTTCTGGGGTCATAAGGTGCCCAAGCCTAATCGTGAGCAACTCACTCACAGCCCACTACGCTTCAGCCTGA
>JAHEEQ010000082.1:6684-7746 GCA_024640585.1 Micrococcales bacterium | reverse complement strand
GGCGTCTAAATTCATGGACGCGGCCCTCAGCCACGCCCATGCCATCTACACCAGCCTGCTCGCCTCGGACGAGGTTACAAAAATTGTTCACGCTTGCGCGTTAAAGATTCTGCGAAAGCAACTCTCAACACCAAACCTTCACGAAATGACACGTGACCAGTTTATGAAGGTCGGTTTGTTCAGCTCCGCAGATAGGGCAATTCAGAGCATGGCGATTGAACGCCTGGGCATCTACCACTGGCTGATGGAGGACACGTCACAGCGCCGTCGATATAGCACTCGCTTCGGGGATGGCACTAAGTGGGTAGTTAATCGCCTGCTCTTTGATGGCCGCTTTAGTCACATTGCAGCAGTCAGCCAGAAAGAGTCGCTGGCTATCCATGAGGCGCTGAAGTCATTGAGCAAACGCTTGATCTAAGGCTATACCCCCTATCCCCCTCGTGTGAGAGAAAAATTGAAATTATTCATTTCAATTTCATTAGCCCACACGGCTTTTTAGGGGGATAGGGGGCAGAAGTATCACCACCCTATTCCCAACCAGAACGAGTGGCAATTGGTTTGCCTTTTTAACGATGCCACCGAAAATTTTTGAGTCCTTGCTGGCACATGCCGCGCAAGGGGATAACTCATAACGACATTGCCATGCTCACAGATACTGCAATCAAACAAGTTCGCCCGTCGAACAAAACCCAAAAGCTTTTTGACGGCTACCGCACAGGGCTTCACCTTTTGGTCCATCCCGGAGGTCGGAAAACCTTTGCTATCAAGTACCCCCACCCAATCACAAAAAAGGAACGCACCTTCACGATTGGCCCCTACCCGCACATCACGCTAAAGGAGGCTCGTGCGGAAACCGAAAAAGCACGCACCCTGCTTGTTCACGGCATCGACCCGCAAGAAGACAAGGTAAAACGCAAGGCAGAAATTAAGGCCGCGCACGTAGACACCTTTGAGCAACTAGCAAATGACTGGATTAAATTTCGGGGCGCTCGCTGGTCGGAGAAGTATCGACACAAAGTTCGAACCACCCTCACGCGGAATTTATTCCCTTCGCTTGGAAAA
>JAHEEQ010000082.1:0-6674 GCA_024640585.1 Micrococcales bacterium | reverse complement strand
TTGCAATGTCTGAAGGGCGCGCGGCTATGGATACATCTCTTGCACTTCGCGGGGCCCTCATACCTCACCGCCAAGTCAATTTGCCTGCTCTTACTACCCCTGAAGACTTTCGGGAGCTATTGCTGGCGATGGATAGCTACAAAGGTGAGTACGTTACACGCGCGGCACTTGAGTTCACGATGCTGACATTTCAACGTACGCAGTCCATCTTGCTCGCTCAATGGAATCAGATCGATTGGAATGCTCGTCTTTGGCGCATCCCTGCTGAAACTATGAAGATGAAGGAGCCGCACTTGGTTCCATTGTCTCGGCAAGCGCTTGAGCTTTTGCGAGCGTTACAGCCCCTCACAGCTCATTCTGATTACATCTTCAAAAGCATCAGCTACCGCAGCAAACCCATCAGTGGCAACACCATGCTCTACGCGCTTGGACGTTTAGGTTTTCGTGGGCGCATGACTGTTCACGGCTTTAGAACAACAGCATCCACCTTGTTAAATGAGAACAAGTTTCGTGCTGACGTCATAGAAGCAGCGTTGGCGCACACCAAAGGGGACATTCGCGCAATTTACAACCGTGCTCGCTATTTACCAGAACGCACAGAGATGTACCAATGGTGGGCGGACTATGTAGATAACCTTCGCAAAGAATAGTTCTCGATATTAGTACTTGCAGGTTTTTCACCTTTTGATAGATTACTTAAATTTCTTTTTCTACACTGCTTTGTTAAAGTGGCTTTACGCTTTCACAGTTTTGCAGAAAATTTAGAAACTCAATGTCTACCATTCCCATCCCTGCCCCATCAATCAAGCTTTCTTCTTTTGCTTGTCCGCACTGTGGTGCACATGCCACTCAGTCATGGTTTAACCTGCGAATTCAGGCTTACAGCGGGAAAAACCCAGTCCCTCTTTTGTTTTCGTCTGACGCTGTGGATGACATCGAGGCAGCATCACTCGAAATCAAAGATCTCGATTCACGTAAACAACACGAGCGAATGGCATCACATTTCAGACGTTTGCTACAAGCCACTCCCTTTTTTGGAGAAAAAGGGGACACGATATACAGCTCACGACCGCTTGAAAATGTATTTGTCAGTCAGTGTTACACCTGTTCTAGCTTGGCTCTGTGGCTACATGATCGACTTATTTACCCATCAATGATGACAGGACCTTCGCCCAACCCCGATTTGTCTGCGGATGTTATGCGCGATTATGAGGAAGCTAGATCAATTTTGGATATTTCACCTAGAGGTGCAGCGGCGCTATTGCGTCTGTGTGTGGAAAAGATTTGCAATGAATTAGGCGCACATGGAAAAGATATAAACGAAAAAATCGCACATTTAGTTTCACAAGGTCTGCCCACTCAGGTTCAGCAGGCACTCGATGCGGTTCGCGTAATCGGCAACGAAGCCGTGCACCCAGGAAAAATGGATTTGCGCGATGACCGTGATACTGCTTCCCAATTATTTGGTTTAGTTAACTTTATTGTGGAAGACAGAATTTCACGCCCAAAACAAATAACGAACATTTACGAAATGATTCCTCAAGTAAAGCGCGATGGGATCGCAAAACGCGACGCCAAAGAATCTTAAAGAATCATTTAGAGTTGCCATCTGATTCGATTTCGTCTCTGTATATCGATTACTTTAAACATAGCGAATCAGCGCCATACAGGATCTAATTTCATCTCGATAGGGAGTGGCCTAGACCTAGTGATCAATTTGCCGTTCGAGTGACTTTTCGCGTGTTTGAGCGGTAAAGCATGTCAGTTGTTGTGCCAGCAATCGTGTCAGCTGCGACTTCATCTTTGACGGTATGCCCTCTTGAGGTGTACTCGCTAATGCGAGCTAGCTGCTGACCATCTTCAAAAGTCACGACATACTCAAAACTGGCTTCGCTAAGCGTGACCCACTTGAACGTGATTTTTTCGTTTGGTTTTAACCCTTGGGCAATACGTCCTTGCATTTCATCTTGTCCGCGATAGCGAATGTCAATGTAACGAATTGGTTGGTCACTCACGTTTGTAATCTCTATCGTCGTTATCTCATGCAGCCATTCGAGTGCACTGGAAGCCAAAGCTCCGGCTAGAAATAGCACTACCCCGATTACGTACTTCATCATTCGGAAGTTTTCGTTAATTGCTTGTCTTCTTGGAGCCTATTCCAAAAACTCCAAACAATGATGCTAGATGCGTTATCTGCGCTGACAGTTCCAATTTGTTTGCGGATTGCAGTATTTTTATCCCACAACTGAAAATTTTTGCGTGCCCACATCCCAAGTGAAAAATGCAACTGCTCAACATCTTCACTTTTGATAGCTCTTATCTCGTCTTGCACCTGCTTTGGAATGACAGCCACCATCAACTCAATAGCATCCGCAACTGTTACGGGTAAATCTGCCTCTGAAATCGTGGGAAGCTGCATATCTTTTTTCGGTGTTACACCCAGTAAATAGCCTAGTAATGTGCTCATGCTATGCCGCCCCTTTTTCCATCCAAGCGACAAACTCAGTTGCCATTTCAGACGCTCGATCTGCTTCAATTTTCTTTATCTGGTCAGAAAGCCAGAACAAACTCAGTCTGTAGCCCGCAGCTTTTTCTTCATCCGTCATCTTGCGCTCTAAATATTCAATTAGTGCATCGGCAATTTTCGAACCTCTAAAACTTGCAAGTGTGAGCCACTTCAACGCAAGGACTGGCGCTTGATTCCTGTAATGCTGCCCAAGCTGAGTCATACCCTTCACATCACCTGTCTCAGCTCTTTCAAGTAAAAAAGCTGTGCTTGTCACCGGATCGAGTTGGATGTTCTCAATCGACCCATCACCTTGCTCCGAGAACTCATCATCAGGCAGCGGTTGGCTCAACTCTTCTTTTAGCTCTTTCCAAATCATCCTTGCTTGTTCGATATGTCTATCATCCATGTCCACGATGATTTTTTCGAAACTTCCGAAATGCTTAGAAAACTCCACAGCAAGCATCAATTGCCGGAAAGCAATTTCAGGAAATAGCCCTTGCACAAACGCAAACTGCGTGAAGCAGAGTGATTTGTACTTTCCGACAATTCCGGCTGTACTCAATATTTCAAATGGTGCATCGCTGATGCTGTCCCACTTTTGAGTCTCTGTACTTGTAATTACTTTGGGCTTCACATCCTCATGCACCAACGTGCGGAAGCCTCGTGCTGAGTGGTAAGTTTCTAGCGTCTTGCTCGTGAAATGCGCTCGATCAATCTGATGTGCAACCAACACAGAATTCATCGGCGTGAAACCATCCATGTTGTATGTACACGAAATCACATCGGAATCACTTGCCAAATACTTGCCGTGAGTAATGTGTCTTAACGTTATTTCCATACTCAATCGCAGCTCAACTTAAATTCATTTTGGACCAAGTTCACGCTCTATTTGCTCCAATTTATCTTTGCTGCACAAAACCTCATCGTGCAATGTGAGTGCGTGTATCTCCATGCGGCTTTGCCGTCGAGCAAGTTTTTCGATTCCCATTCCAATAACGCCCACGACATACGCACCGGTAGCCACGACCACCGTGACTAAAGGGTTTACAGATGGCATCAACCATTGCGCTACTACGACCACAATACTGAGCCCTATTAAATTCGTCAGAATTAGGGCTACCGCAACAACCCATCCTGCGAGACGAGATTCTTTTTCGCTACGAACAATCTCCTGGATCGCTAACGGTACATCTTCGTACCCTATTTGTTGTGACTTCCAAGGTGTGTTCATGCGCTAAAAGTTTCGGTCATATCGGATTGCCACGCTCATTAAGTGGCAATTCCCAATCCACATACCCCTTACTTACTAGCCATTGCTTGATTTCAACCCCGAGTTCTCCGCCCATCACTGCGTTTATTGCGCGACCTTTTATTACTTTCAATTTCCCGTAACCCTCTTCAGGAGGTGTGATTCCCCACAATGTGTGGCGGCGAATCATGATTAAGTAAATGTTTCCTGTTAACGCCCTCGGCATTAGTACTTCGCGTAAGTACTTTTGCGCTTGCCAAAGACTAGGTAGCCCTGATGCCAATCTCACTTGGTGCGCTGTCATTGACGGAGATGAGTATGGGCACGCATTTAGAACTGCAACTCTTTTGCTAAGCACTCCCACCGGCAAGTCGATTGGCCCAACGATACGTTTGTAAAACTCTTCAAAGCTCACATCAAAGTCATACGGCAGGACTTCTTCACCCGACCGCTGTTTTTCGATCATTTCGTTTAGCTCGATCTTGTTTTCTACCTTGCCACAACTTGGATTGGCTAAGCAAAACACAACCTTTGCTTGTTCAAGAGCCCCATCAAACGGCCAAGGTGATATGCCGGCATCAAACGTAAAAGTATCTTCACCAAGATATGCCCGATCATCCGGATGCACGTTTGCATGCCCACACTTTGCCCAGTAGCGATGGAATTCTGATCCTAAGTACATGCTTCTCATTCTGCCGTATATATGCAGCAATTTCTAGCCCAGCATGTACGAACCTTGCTCAATAAATTGAGCAAGCACGTTGGATACAGATCAAGCCCTTGGATTAGCCCTTCGCGGACTACGAACTAAACGCAAATGGAGTCAAACCGACTTGGCATTGCGTGCTGACGTTGACCGCAACTACATATCGCTAATCGAACTCGGCAAAAACAGTCCAAGCGTACGTATGCTTTATAAGCTTTGTGATGCCCTTGACACCCGCCCGTTCGAGCTTCTCAAGGACGTTGACATACGAATTCGAAAAAGCGGGTAATTTAATTTTTGATAGGGATTCAAATTATTCAGTTTTCGATCTTTTAACTGCAACTCTTGTCACCTTAGCCTTCTTTGCAGCAGGAGTGCTTGTTTTAACCTTCCTGACTGACCCAACTTTCTTTTTAGCTGGCTCCGCAATGGCGATTTTGGATTTGGGAGTTGCAGTCGCTGCAACCTTTATCTTTGCCATCCAATGAGCCATCGATTTCGTAGCTCTTAGATCTTCAAATAACGGCCACTCCGTTAGTTCTTTCAACCCAAGCATTTGCGATTTTTCAAGCTGCTTTGCCATCGCCAATGCCAACTCATGCTCATCCAGCAAGCAATGTTTTGCTAACTTAAACAAATCGTTTTTTGCAGACACATCGAATGACTGAATCTCGTCACGCAAAGTTGCCTCTGCCCCAATTTTTTTTCTAGCGATCCATGAATTTACTTTTGCCATCAGCTTGTCTGACTCTGTTGCTGCTTTGTCTGCTTCAACAATCCCAGCTAGTTCTGTTGCCAACATCCACCTTCGATGTTGCAGGGCGTCGTATGAAGAGTTAATAATTATTCCAGGCCTGCTTTCCTCACTTTTGTCGCACTTCGTCCATAGCTCAAACGCCAATTGCAAAAAAGAAGCTTCAAATCTATCTATTGCAGCAAACAAATACTCTTTGGAAACACTGAGTCTCTTATTTAGCAGCTCCGGTTTTGCCAAACTTTTATGGATTTTTGATAGGTATATTTTGTTAACTACCCCATCATTATGTACAAATAGATTTCGTCGTTGGAAGTTTTCAACTAGCTGATCATAGTGTTTCGTTGTCACTGCGAGCTCAAGCTTCATTTGTGTTCTGAAGTAATCAATCCAGTCCTCATAGCTCCCACGTAGCAAATTCTCGATACGCCAACTAACCAAATACGCACGGGCATCATCCAGACTTGAAAAGTTAGATAGCTCTTCAAAACTAAACTGCTTGTCTTTGACGTTAAGCGCGGATGGATGCTTTTCAAAAAACAAGTGGAGTAGTTGCGATAAAAATGTCTCAGCCATACTCACTAGGCTAATTAAAGAGCTTCTATGTAATTGCTGGACACTACTTTCTGTTTTAAAAACCGCACCTATGCTTTTGTCAAATTCTTTGAGTTCATCCCTGCTTCCGGCTGCTTTGAATATTTTTACTCCATCACTGTGATCAACAACTTCAAATTTCAAAGTCTTTTTTTGCTCGCCACCATCTTCTTGGCGTTCTATGGCACCAAGGTCTGACATCAGCTTGCTGTCAAATGAGGACAATGCTTCGCCGAGCCCTTCGTATCTTGTAACAGCAGTCTCTAGCTCTTTCAATTTGTGTGTTTTTATTAGACCTTCAACCAACTCTGTGAATTCTCTTAAGTCTGCAAGGCTGCCTGAAAAACGCTTAATGGCTAAGCTTATTTTTTCATTGTTCGTTACCTCGGGGTTTTTAATTTTTTTAGACTCAGGCATGATCGTTTTTCTCCGAAGTTTTCTTTAGCATCGACAATATTTACGCAGCAACGTTTTCAGTCTAATACTTTCTAATTGTGAGAACTCGATTTACTTTATATTTTTACTTGTTCACTCGAAACAATACGCGCGGGCACGCGCGCGCGAGGAGCACAGCGAAGTCCTCGGCGGTTTAGGCCTCGGGTTAATTTGCAGGGTTTGGTTTCATCTGCTTGAAGCACAAAACCCTGTTCAAACCCTGTTCAATCACCGACTGTTCGCGCATCATTACGAAGGTTGACGAGCTCAGAAATCTGGCAATGCCATAAGTGATGAGGCTTTGCGACAAACAAAAACGCCACCCCGAAGGATGGCGAATGTAAATTTGGTGCGGCTGGCGGGGATCGAACCCACGACCCTTGGCTTCGGAGGCCAATACTCTATCCACTGAGCTACAGCCGCACTT
>JAHEEQ010000079.1:3753-7753 GCA_024640585.1 Micrococcales bacterium | reverse complement strand
TTGAAGAATCAGTAAATATTGGTGATTCAGAAGCTACATTCCACATCCGTTTGCTACCTAACTACGGTCAGGACGCTTACTACGATTCATCAGAGGGTTACCAAAACGGAACATCTGAAGATGGTATGGATAACTACCTTGGCAATGAGGCTTACCCAGAAGATCGTTTGTATGCAATCGACTACACCTTCGCACCTGGCGATTACTGGTACGACGGTTACGACGTGTGGAACTGTGGATCTAGCGATCGCGATATCGCGGTATTCGATCTAACTTCGTACGACCAAGATGAAGATGGAGACTTGGAACCTTGGGAAACCTTGCAACCAGGCACCACCTACTCTGTACAGGTTATGGCTACCTACAACACCCTTGATGATGATGACGAAGATTCTCGTTGGGGCGATGGCGGTTACGAAGTAGTCAACTTTGGTCGCTACAAGAATTCATATGCAACCACTTACCTAGAATCACACGTTGACGTGACTAGTGAAACCTCTGCTAACTTCGAAGTTAACATCCAGGATTCTCACTACACAGACCGTTTGAACCTAGATCAGGCTGGATACCTTGCATGGAATGAATGTGTTGATGAAGTTGAATGGGTTGATTGCGAGCAATACAACACCGGTTTCGAGTCAAATCAGCTATTCGATTTGGGCGATATCAACCGTGTAACACTTTCAAGTGATGCAGGCGTTGAATTTATTGATGGTGACAAGCACTATGTGTTCACCCGCAATGATTTGACTGCAGGCACTTACTACGAAGTTGTTTTCGGTATGGATTACTGGCAAACAGACAACACTGCTGATGACATGTCACAAGGCAGCTTGCGTCTAGAGATGGAAGACACTCTGGACTTCTCAAACTGTGACTATGACGCTTTCTGGGACTTTGCCTATGAGTCAAGCGGAACCGACTGCTACAACGGAACTCGTGAAAACGATCTATTCCGCTCAGACGTAGTCGAATTCCAGACTCTAAGTGCTCCAGAACTAGATGCAGTAACAACTGTTGACAATGATGCAGCTCAAGATGGAACTGACACCAACACCACAATCACACTTGAATTCGACGAAAATGTTGTCGCTGGTTCAGGCTTGATTGAAATCGTTCGCGCAAGCGACGACAAGGTTGTTCAGACAATCCGTCCAAGCGCTTCACAGAACGTTGCAATCGATGGCAACGTAGTAACTATCACTCCAGGCAAGACATTTGCTTACGGAACCACTTACTACGTATACGTCGGAGAAGGCTCGTTCATCGATGAAAGCGGAACTGCATTCGCAGGTAACGACAACAACGTTACAACTTTCACTACAGAAGAAGCTCCTGAGCTAATCGGCACCGTCGATATCGCTCTAAAGGCTAACTTCAACCGTACCGTCAGTGTGAACCTAAAGAAGGCAGTAGCTTTCGAAACAGTTCAAATCTGGTGGCACGAACACCACAGTGCGAAGTTGTTCTACGCTGGTTCGATTACTCTTGACGAAAATGGCGATGGTGACTTCACCCGCGTCCTACCTCGTCTAGGTAATATGGACAACGTGATCGTTACGCTGGGCCGTCATACAGTGGCACGCCAGATCGTGGCCACATCCTGAGAGATTGCCTAGCAATCCCTTAACAAACAGAACTCTGGGAGTCCGCGCCAGCGGGCTCCCAGAGTCTTTTTATGCCCACTCGAAATCGGAAAACAGGTACATAGCGAGGCCCTCTATATAGGGGAGGACTTTTCCTCAAAAAGGTTATGTCAGTGCTCTGATTTATAGTTCTCTCGCTTCGACAGATGCTGTCTGAGCAACAATCAACACAACTCAATCCAACGGGAGAAAACATGGGAAGTTCAGCTGGCGACAAAACTGTTAATAAAATCTCAGCTACTTCTCTATTTTCACACTTGGAAAATACAACTAAATATTCGAAGGTCATTAGAAGGTCCAACCCACAGCTCATCGGCTGGTTGGCGCCAACCGCGCATCCCGCGCACGGTGGAACCGATGAAAGACCTGCCAGCTAAACACAGCGCGGTTTGCCTAAGGAAGCAAACCCCGGATTGTTAGCCGGAAGTGCGGGTTGGTCGAAAGGCTGACCCATCAAGTTCAGAACTAGTAATTACTAGTTCTCTGGACTCCCAAGTCAGTCAATTCGATCGAAAGGTTCTACCTTGGCCGCTCCAACCCAACTCCCATTCACGTCCGCACAAATTGAAGCACTTCCAAAAGCAGTCACAATTGAAGGTTTATGTGCGGGAATTTCCAACCCAGATATTTTCTTCTCTGAAGAAGTAGCTGAACAAGAACAGGCAATCAATCTTTGCGCTGCTTGCCCAGTTCTTGACCAATGCCTCAATTACGCACTGCGTAATGAGCTTTATGGCATCTGGGGTGGAACCACTCCAGCTGAACGTCAAACGCTGAATTCCGTGCCGGTTATCTCACCGGAGTTTCGTCGTGAAGCTGCCGAGATTCGTCATGACATTGAATCAGAGGTGCTAACTGTTGTCCAAATTGCAGCAAAATGGAATGTAGATGAACGATCGATTTATCGCTACAAAGCAAAACTAAGAAAGGAAGCATCTTAAAATGGCTAAGAAACTACCTTTGGGCGCTAAAGCGCATTTTCGGGCTCCGAAAGATCATGATAGAAGCTGCCCGACAGGCAAAGTTCGATTTAAAGATCATGACCATGCAGTTACTGCATTGCATAAGGCAGCTAACTATCGCAAAGATGCTGCGGTGCATGAGGGATACACAAAAAGAAATGAATGCAGAACATACAAATGCAAAGAATGCAAAGGTTTTCATTTAACAAGTAAGGCCGACTACTCCAAAGCAGCCTAATTTTCTAGCGGAAGGTCCAATGTTCTACGTCTGGTGCAGTGGCAAAGAATGGGCCGATTATTGCTCGCCAATCAGCGAACAATGGACCTTCCCTGAAATCGACTGTGTGATTTTCTAAAGTTTCCCATTCAATTTGCAACATGAAAGTAGAGTTTCTCTCAATACCTTGCTTAACTGCAATTGATTTCCAGCCCTTGGCCTTTGCCAAAACTTCCTTGGCAGTTTCGAGCGCAACTAAAAACTCAGATTCTCGGCCAGGAGTTACATGAATCAAAGCTGTTTCGAGGACCATTAATTTCCTAAAGTGCACTAGTTGGTGCGAGAACTTTACTTCTATATGAACTTGCCAAGAGTGAAAAAGCGGCAAAAACTAGCGCGAGTGAGAGACCTATAGATCCGACTAGTGTGGAAAGTAGCGGCTGCGAAATTAAAGCTAAAGAAGTATTCATAACTGCTACATTTGCTATAGCCCGAGTTGGTGCGATGCCAGAAACCCTGCCTGCTCCCGCCATATAACCAGCAGGAAGAGCTGCGACTCCAAGCCCCACACAAGCAAATCCAGCCATGCTCACAACAAGAGCAGTGGTTGAACCTTTGTAACTTTCATTTTGCAGCAAATAAATATTGAGTATTAATATGAAAAGGTATGCCAGAGCGCCAAAAGCAGCACTGAATCGTATGACTTTAAAAATACCGTATTTGTCATTTAATCTTCCCGATATCAAACGACCAGTGATTTGAGCAAGCAAAAAAGCTGTCAGTCCCAAAGTGTTTGGACCAATCGGCATTCCAACTACTTCATGAAAATATATAGCGGACCAGTTGTAGGCGCTCGATTCTGCGACCATACCTAGTGCAGTCGCAATTGATATCCCAATCAGAATCTTGCGCACTTGCCAGTCAATAGGGGCATTTCTATCTGGTTTAGGTAAGTCTTTGTTTGGATCTGTAACTCTTTGAATTGAAAAAAACAGAATGAAAATTGAAATAGTCCAAATCGAAAATAGATGTGTGGTTGGCGTAGTCACTCCAGCGACTAGATTTCCGATTATTGCTGTACTTAGCGCGCCGATACTCCACGAGGCATGAAACATAGGCATAACTGAGCGCTTCATTCCATGCTCTATTTCCACACCAGCGGCATTGACTGCAAC
>JAHEEQ010000079.1:0-3653 GCA_024640585.1 Micrococcales bacterium | reverse complement strand
GTGTAAGTCACAACTCCGTCAGTGATTTCAAAGTTTAAAGTTACAACTACGCCGTGTTGTCCCCGAGGTAAATCAGCCCATGGTCCCTGGCCAGACCAAATGTTTCCTGTGCTGTAAATCACTGGCTTTCCATTGATGATTTTTGCAGGCTCAATTACATGCGGATGATGGCCAATGATTCCATCGACATATGGCGAGGCAGTCAAAGTTTTCGCTTGAGATTTTTGAAGCTCACTTGGGTTGTCCCAGTATTCATTTCCCCAATGCATTGAAACAATTACTACATCCGCTCCTGCCTTCTTAGCAGCTTTTGCTTCCGCAATGATGCGAGTAATACTAATTTTGTTAACTAGCCAAGGTGTATCTGATGGCATTGGAATTCCATTGAATCCCCATGCATAAGAAAGTTGCGCAACCTTCACACCCTGATCTGTTGTGTACCAACCGATTGTGCTGTCAGAAGCTTTAGTTTTTGCACCAGCAGTAACTAAGCCAGCAGATTGCATATATTTCAAAGTCGAAATTACACCATCTTTGCCTTGGTCAAGGGAGTGGTTCGATGCAACCGAACACCCATCCCAACCAGCTTCTTTCAATGCAGGGGCTAGTGAAATTGGAGTGCTAAAGACAGGGTAGCCACTTGGTGTACCTTTTGAAAGCGGAGTCTCCAGGTGGCAAATGTTTACATCCGCTGTTAGTAGTTTTCCGATTTTGGAAAATTGGTTTGAAAAATCGTATGTCTTGCCATTCCAAGCAACGTTGTATTGACGTGAGTGTGCAAGCACATCGCCAGAGCCAGAGATGGAAACAGTTTTTGTCACTGGCTCAGTTGGCTCTTGGACCACAACTTTGTTAGGTTCGGATGCAGCAGACACTCCACAACCGCTTAAGGCATATACCCCAATTAGCAGGGCAGCGATAGCGGTATAAGTGCGTGATTTCATGGGATTCCTTGACAAATGTGCGAGCCCGAATTCTAAACTGAATTAATCAGTGTCGTGTTCGCGTGCATCCATTTCAGCGAGGAATTTCTCCACTTGCGCCGCGATGCCATCGCCAGAAGTTGGTTGATTTGGGTGTGAAATCCCACGTGCTGCCACAATCTCATCAAAAGATTGTTCAAGCCCTTGAACAACGGCAAGATTTTCAGCATTTTCTTTTAGTTGTTCATTTAATTCAACATCGGACGAATCCGACAAATTTCGCAGATCGTCAAGTGGGAAGCTCAACCCAGTTGCGGTGCAAACCTCACTTAGCAAAGTTAAAGCGCTTCGCGGGTGATCTACATTTGCAAGATAATGCGGAACATGAGCTGCAAAACCAATTGCACGATGTCCTTCGCGACCAAGTTGAAGTTCTAAGTAATTCGCAAGCGAACCTGGTACTTCCATTTCGCCAACCCATGGCACGCGTCCTTCGATCAACAAAGGATCGGTTGCATGTGCGGTAACCGCGATTGGTCGTGTGTGAGGGGCTGGGAATGGAAACGCTTGAATACCAACAGTTAGAGAAACGTTTAAGGATTCGACCAATTCAATTACAGTGTCAACAATTGTCATCCAACCGGTGTCTGGCTCCACACCGTGTAGCAGCAAGAAAGTGTGGCCACGATCGTCAGTGCATTCGACCAACTGAAGCGCTGGCAGGTCTATGTCACCAAAATGATCGGCTAGGTAAGTCATTCGCGGCCTACGTCCGCGATAGTCGAAAAGTAAATCTATATCAAAGGCAGCTACTACGCGATGTTCGGTCGTATCAAGTAAATGTTCAACTGCCGTTTTGACTGCGTGACCTGCGTCCAAAAAACCTGCAATGCCGTGAACCAAAATGCGAGATTCTGCATCTGACGGTTCTTCAATCCACTCAAGAATTGAGTCTTCATTGCTGTCTTCGTTCCACATAATTCACCTGCCTCCAAACCTCGCAAGTCTAGCCCTGACAAGGTTAGGCTGACTTTATGAATTTGCTGCCGCTCATGGAATTACCCGCAAATGCCAGGCTTTTAAGCGTGCCTAGCGCTGGTTCAAATCTTGCAGTCCTCGAAGTGCTCCCGAAAAGTGAACCAATCGCAACCATTCAGTTAGTGCACGGGTTTACCGGAAGTAAAGAAGATTTTTGGGCACTCGCTCCCTTACTTGCAGATGCTGGTTTTCGCGTCATCTCACATGATCATCGTGGCCATAACCAAAGTTCACATGCAGATATTTCCACTTACACTCTCGAACAATTTTCTGAAGATGTTATTGCTGTGCAAGACGCATTAGGAATAAACCAAACTCATCTATTGGGTCATTCATTTGGAGGAATTGTTTCGCGCCTCGCTGCAATAAACCATCCAACAAGATTCATGTCATTTACTTTGTTCTGCACTGGGCCATCTGCAACCAAAACTGTCAATAGAATTGCAAACCTTCGGGATTTCATGCTGGACAAGTCAATGCTTGAAACATGGAATCAGCTTAAAGAAAATCCAGATCCAGAAATTGCATTTGGTCCGAGTGACAATTGGCCAAAACATATTTATAAACGCTGGACTTCAACCGATCCACTTGCTTTGATGGCGACAGTCGACATGATTGTTGATGAACCAGACCGAACCGATGAATTAAAAGCAACTAAATTGTCATTCCATGCGGTTTACGGAGAATTTGATGATGCGTGGAGCCCAGAGGAACAGGATGTAGTTGCAGCTCGCCTTGGCGCACCAGTATCAGTAATTACGGGTTGCGGACATTGTCCGAACGAAGAAGACCCAATCCAAACTGCAAAAGTTTTGACGAGTTTTTGGTCTAACTGAGAAACTTTCGAGTTTGCTCCAAACCCCATTCATCAAGGTCTAGCAGTCTGTCGCTCGCACTAATAAGTCCGTTGTAGTTAAGGCAATAATCAACCCATTCTTCACGGCGCTCAACTGCGGGCCTTGCAATAAAGCAATCTGGATCGTTAAGCCAGAACTTTTGATTCATCCACTTGCGGGATTCTCCTGAAAGCCGTGCACTTCTTTGACATGGTTCGTTTAGGTTCTCATCTCCAGCGTCATATTCCAAACCGATGTCTGGTGAGACTCGCACCGCATCAACCAGACCGACATTTGCTAGTAATGGTGCGCCGCACCCAACCAAATATGCATCTCCAATTGCATCTCGAATAATTTCCAAGCCTTTTCGGTAAGCAGAAATTGCTGAAATATTTTGGTGACGTTTTCCGGTTTGAGCGCCTGCGTAAATGAAATCAATTTTGAAATAGGTGATTCCCAGATTTCGCAGTGTTTTGAATACGTTGTGCAGGTGTTTAGCCGCTTCTGGGTGAGTGGTGTCTAAAACAAAGAGTTCTTGATTCCAATTTCGACCAGCTGTAATTCCTGGAACAAGCCAGTCAGGATGATTCTTTGCAATCTGTGAATTTTCACCAACAAGGAAAGGTGCTACCCAAATTCCAGGCTGGCGGTTGGCTACAATTATGCGATTGCAAATGTCGGGTAACGATTCAAACCGACTGGAATAAGTGAGCCAGTCTCCGATTTCAGACTGGTATCCATCATCAATTTGCACAACATCAAAAGGCAGTTCTAAAACTTTCATTTGTTCTAGGTTTTCTTCTATGTCGGCTTGGGTTACTTCGGTGAAGTACTGATACCAACTGCACCAGACTTT
>JAHEEQ010000076.1 GCA_024640585.1 Micrococcales bacterium | reverse complement strand
GCATCTTTGACCTTTTCGATGTCTCCCCATGCGCGTTCGTACTGTGCGCGCTTCTTGGAAAGAATCAGGCGGCCTTCTTTGTCTTCTTTCTGAAGAACAAGTGCCTCTAGACGTTCGCCAACCTTCACTACGGAGGCTGGGTCGATGTCATGTTTAATAGAAAGTTCGCGTGAAGGAATCACGCCTTCGGTTTTGTAACCGATGTCTAGCAGAACTTCGTCACGATCTACTTTGACGATGATGCCTTCAACTAGGTCACCGTCATCGAAATTCTTGAGTGTGTTGTCGATCGCTGCGAGGAAATCTTCAACTGAACCGATGTCATTAACAGCGATGTTATTTGATGTCATGGAGTAATTGCTCCGATTGGATAATTTGTAGGATATTCACTCGAACCCAGTGACGACCGCGCCTCTATGTCTAAGCGTGTTCTGCAGAATCGAGCCCGCGAATTCTAGAGGGGAAATTCCAGCCTCAAAACCGCCCTAATCCGCTCAGTTAGTGAGCGGCAGCGTCCCAGTTCGGGCCGAATCCCATAGACACTTCGAGAGGTACTCGCATAGTTACAGCCGATTCCATTCCCGCTTTCACTACCGCTGAAATAGCAGCCTTCTCGCCAGGCGCCACCTCAAGCACCAATTCATCATGGACTTGCAAGAGCAACCTTGATTTCAAACCTTCACGTTGAATGCCATTTTGAACATTGAGCATTGCAACTTTGATTAGATCAGCTGCGCTTCCTTGAATTGGAGCATTCAGAGCCATTCTCTCAGCGGCTTGCCGTGCCTGGTGATTTGTAGATTGCAAATCTGGCAGAAAACGCTTTCGGCCAAACATTGTTTCAGTGAAACCAGACTGCGATGCTTCAACCACTACTTGTTTGAGGTAATCGCGTACTCCTTGGAATCTCTCAAAGTACTTTTCCATCAAGGCAGAAGCTTCGCGCGTTTCAATTCCAAGTTGTTGACTCAATCCGAAAGATCCAAGTCCATAAGCAAGTCCGTAAGACATTGCTTTGATTTTCCTTCGCATATCTGCAGTGACATCTTCTGATGCAACCGAAAACACTTGGGACCCAACGGTTGTATGCAAATCCTCTCCGCTCTTGAAAGCGGCTATCAGACCAGCATCGTTGGAAAGGTGCGCCATGATTCGCATCTCAATCTGACTGTAGTCGGCAGTAAGGAGAGATTCATATTTTTCATCGCAAATAAATGCGGCGCGAATCATCTTGCCTTCAGCGCTTCTAACTGGAATGTTTTGCAAATTTGGATCTACACTCGATAGTCGTCCTGTGGCTGCCACTGTCTGAGCGAAGGTTGTATGCACTCGGCCATCAGAATCTATAAGCGGCAAAAGTCCTGAGACGGTTTGTTTCAACTTAATGACTTCTCGCCAAATCAGAATCTGCTCAACAACTTTGTCTTTGGTGTTTTCAAATAGCCAACCAAGAGCTTCGGCATCTGTCGTGAATCCGGTTTTAATCTTTTTTGTTTTAGGAAGATTTCTATCAGCAAAGAGAATCTCTTGCAGTTGCTTTGGGCTGCCAAGATTGAACTCCTTGCCTGCCACTTCTTGAGCTGTTTTTTCAGCCTTCGTTGCAACCTCTGTAAATTTCTTTTCGAGCGATAAAAGTGACGCTTTATCTAGTGCAATTCCCGTAAATTCCATTCGCGCTAATAATTTCAGCGTTGGGAGTTCAATTTCATCATGCAGTTTCATAAAACTTGCTTCACTGTATGCAGTTAAATAATTCCAAAGGTCAAGAACTGCGCTAGCGTGATGGGAAAGATCTGCGACAGACTCGTCGAAAAGCGACTGACCAACCTCTGGTTTGCTCAATTCCTTATGCAGGTGCCTTTCGTAGGAAGACTCAATGTCGAGTCCCCGTTGACCAGGATTTCCAAGATATTCAATTAGTTGGGCATCACCCTTAAAACTATCAAGGTTGGCTCCGTCTTTTATCAGGCATCGAATGAGTGGTTTGATGTCGTATCCAACAACAAAAAATGTGGGGTCAGCAAAAAGTTCGAGTAACGCTGTTTTATCGTTTGATTTAAGTTCTGAAAAATCAAGATTTAGATGATTTTCTTGCCATGCAAACCCTAAACTTTTTAATGTAGCTAAACCATGAACTTGCGCATATACAGCTACTGGATATTTTTTGTCGATAGTTGCAAATGTTTCAGATAGTTTCCCAGGCGTCCAACCAATTGCACCTCTGGTTACCGTGATTACTTCATTGTTTTCGACTACTTCCCCTGCGCCGGAAGTTACAAATGCTGCATAGGCTCGTTTGTGAAGTGCTTTGAATCCAAGACGGGCAAACACCTTGTCGATCGCGGCAGGATTGCCAAGATGTCTGTGCAAATCATTCACATTTGTTTCAACTGGAACATCGTGAACTAATTGCGTTAGGCGACGATTTAGCAAAACTTGCGATACGTGATTGCGTAATGACTCTCCTACTTTGCCTTTGACTTCTTGCGCATTTGCCAAAATGCCGTCGAGATTTTCATATGTGTTGAGCCATGCAGCGGCTGTCTTTTCTCCCACACCTGGAATAGACGGCAGGTTGTCACTCGCATCACCACGAAGTGCCGCAAAATCTGCATATTGATTTGGATGGACGTTGTATTTCTCTTTCACCGCCGCCGGTGTCATCCGTGCTAATTCTCGAACGCCTTTTGTCGGATACAAGACTGTTATCTGTTCGTTCACGAGCTGTAGCGAATCTCTGTCCCCAGTCAAAATAAAAGTTTGTGCCTGTTGCCCACTCGCGGCAGTAGCAAGGGTGGCAATTATGTCGTCTGCTTCGTACCCTTCAATAGCCAAATTGATAATGCCAAACGAATCCAATACCTCCCGAATAATTGGAACTTGTGAACGAAATTCCTCTGGAGATTTCGCACGATTTGCCTTGTATTCAGGGTACTCAGCTTTACGAAATGTATCTCTGCTCACGTCAAATGCCACAGCCAGATGAGTTGGATTCTCAGCCTCAACAACTTGAAGGAGCATCGACACAAAGCCTTGAATTGCATTTGTTGGTTGCCCATCTGGAGCTGCAAAGTTCTCGACGGGAAGCGCGTAAAAAGCCCGGTACGCAAGCGAATGTCCGTCCACTAGTAAAAGCCGGGAATCAGGACCCATCGCTGGTGTAGATGAACTCATGACCGAAGCCTATGGTTGCCCTATGAATGAAGAACTTGGACGGCAATTCCTGGAAAAAAGAGGCATGGGTGCTCTCGCTGACACAATGGGACTCGAGGTAACTCACGCAACCGCAGAGTTAGTTAAAGGAACCCTCCCTGTCGAAGGTAATACTCAACCTCTTGGACTATTACATGGTGGCGCAAATGTCGTGCTTGCCGAGTCCCTCGGTTCGCTAGCTGCGAATATTCACGCAGGACCAAATCGATTTGCAGTTGGTATTGAAATAAATGCAACCCATTTGGCCAGCGCCATATCAGGAAAAGTTCATGGAACAGCAAAGGCATTGAAACTTGGTGGAACCATTGCGGTTTATGAAATAGAAATTGTCAACGACCAAGGCGAATTAACCTGTGTGTCGCGATTAGTTTGTGCCATTCGCGAACGCCGAAAAAGCTAAAGATTTCCCATTTGATCAATTACACCTTGCGAAACTTCTCGCATAGATGTGCGATTGTCCATCGCAGCCTTTTGCAACCATCGAAACGCTTCAGGTTCGTCGATTCCTAACTTTGCTTGCAATAAACCTTTTGCGCGATCAACGATTTTTCTCACTTCCAAACGCTCAGTGACTTGAGCTACTTCAGAGGTTAGAAGATTTAACTCTTCAAATCTTGCAATAGCAACTTCTATAGCTGGAACTAAATTAGCTGGATTAACCGGTTTTACAAGGTATCCCATCGCTCCGGCGTTTGCAGCACGTTCGACTAATTCAACCTGGCTGTATGCAGTAATCATTACTACTGGACAAATCTTTTGGGAAGTTATTTGAGAAGCGGCGGTAATCCCATCTAATTCAGGCATTGCAATATCTAGTAGTGCAACGCTTGGTTTGAAAGTCTCAACCGCACTAATTGCTGCACGACCGTCTGCAACAGCAGCCAGCACCTCAATACCAGCATCCTCAAGCATGCTTACTAAATCTAACCGAATTAATGCCTCGTCTTCGGCTATTACTGCTGTGCGCTTATCGACCACAGTGTGAGCCTAGAGCCTTGGAACTATTAGAGTTCGCCCGTGCTAGCCCTTGTGGCGGAATAGGCAGACGCGGCGGATTCAAAATCCGCTTCCGAAAGGAGTGGGGGTTCGACTCCCCCCGAGGGCACAAAGATAAGTGGGTTCAAGCATGCTTGAACCCACTTTACGTATGTAAGGCAATTAGTCGGTACTAATGCGATGTTTAATCGAAGAAATTTTACCTAAAAGGCCATTTAGGAATGTTGGTGAATCATCGGTGCTAAGCGAGCTAGCGAGTTCAACAATCTCATTTATAACAACAGCATCCGGAACATCACCTTGAAACAGGATTTCAAACACACCAATTCGGGCCAGTTCCCTGTCTACCATTGGCATACGATCTAACGACCATTCTTGCGAATAAGTCTCAATGGTCTCATCAACAATGCTCTTCTTTTCCAAGATGCCGTGAATAAGAAATGGAACGTATTCGTTTAAAGGATCTGATGATTCGGCAGCAGTGCGAGCTAAAACCTCAAGTGGTTGCGTTGATCGCATTTCTGCTTCGTACAAAATATCTAGCACCCGTTTACGGGCGCGTGTGCGAGCAGACATTAATCGTTGATTCGTCCGAGGTAAGAACCATCGCGAGTATCAACTTTGACTTTGGTGCCAGTTTCGATGAATAGTGGAACCTGAATTTCATAACCTGTTTCGAGACGAGCCGGTTTTGTTCCGCCTGAAGAACGGTCACCTTGCAGGCCTGGTTCGGTATATTCGATCACAAGCTCAACATTTGCTGGCAATTCAACATAAAGCGGTTCACCCTCGTAGATCGCAACGATCGCGTTTTGATTTTCAAGCATGAAATTGACTGCATCACCAACAACGTTTTCACCAATGGTAATTTGGTCGTAAGACTGGGTGTCCATGAAAACAAAACCGTCACCATCGTGATAGAGGTATTGCATATCTCGCTTATCAACATTTGCAGTTTCAATTTTTAAGCCGGCATTAAAAGTTTTCTCGACAACTTTTCCGTTGACAATGTTCTTAAGCTTCGTACGCACGAATGCTGGACCCTTACCTGGTTTAACGTGCTGGAATTCAACAACAGACCAAAGTTGGTTATCGATATTTAAAACTAAACCATTTTTCAGATCGTTTGTGGTCGCCACTTTGGCTCCTTAATTACTCGTTTGCGGTTCACCATTCGATGAAATCTCGCGTTGCCTTTGTTAGATCTCTATACCCATCGGCGACGACTTCAATTGTGTCTTCTATCCGAACTCCACCTTGACCTTCGATATAAATCCCAGGTTCAACCGTGATTGGCATACAAGGGGTCAGGATACCGTCCTTGCGCCCTAGGAAAGGACGCTCATGAATTTCAAGGCCAACCCCATGGCCTGATGCATGCAAGATGTTTTGTGCATATCCTGCCTCTCTAATCACTGAATAAAGTTCATCATTTATCGGAAACACATCTGCGCCAGGTAGGCACAGCGATTTTCCGTAGTCTTGAGATCTTGCAACCAGCGAATAAATTTCTCGTTGCCAATGCGCAGCTTTGCCAACCACAACAGTTCTAGTCATGTCTGCGTGATAGCCCAGATATTTGGCGCCACAATCTATTTTTAAGAAATCACCATTTTGCACAACTCGAGAAGTTGGGTTGTGGTGCGGAATAGCCGAGTTCGGACCAGTGCCGACAATTGATTCAAACGCTCGATCTTGTGCACCATTAACGCGAAAAAGCTGCTCAAGTCGAGCAGTGAGATCCAATTCCGACTTACCAATTACACCCTCTTCGAGTAATTGCCACCAAGAAAGTGCGGTGATGTCACAAGCAGTTTCGATTGCGGCGATTTCAGCAGGTTCTTTGATGAGTCGCAAATCTTCAACCCAATTTCTGGTTAAACAAACATTCAGATCATCAATTGACTTCAATTTTGCGTAATCGGTTGCGCTAATCCAATCTGACTCAACCGCCAATGTTTTACAACCGAAAGATTTTGCAAGCGCCACCGCTGTTGGCCCAACCTCACGTTCGATATGTAGTTGGCAGTGCGGTGCTTCGGCCTTGGCAGCAGTTGAATATCGAGAGTCGGTAAACAGGTGTGCGACACCTTTATAAATTAAAACACTGCCATTACTTCCTGTGTAACCCGAAAAATATTGAACGTGAATCAATCGGGTTGTCAGAAACGCATCTACTTCATTTCTATCAATAATGGACTGCATTTTTTGAATGCGATCTAAATATTGCATTTGCTAATCCACCATAGATGCAATTTGAATTAATGCCAGTTTGTATGAGTTTGCCCCAAATCCGGCAATAATTCCGGTTGCAACCTCCGAAATCACACTTTTGTGTCGGAATTCTTCTCGGGAATGCGGATTACTGATGTGCACTTCAATTAGCGGTGCGGAATGATTTTTACAAGCATCAGCTAATGCGTAGGAATAATGTGTAAATGCGGCTGCATTTAAAACAACTGGAAATTTATTTGAATTCGCATCTGAAATCCAATTAATCAGTTCACTCTCAGAGTCTGACTGTCGCACTTCCACATCGAGACCTAGTTGAGTTCCCCACTGGATGCATAAGTTGGACAAATCTTCGTGCGTCAGAGTGCCATAAATTTCGGGTTCGCGAGTACCCAGTCGGCCAAGATTTGGCCCATTTAAGACTAGAACTTCCATTAACTTTCACCCCGAATTTGATCGAAGGCCCAACGTAAATCCTCTTCGGCTGGAGAAGTAATAACTTGCGGTTTTCCAAATTTAGCTAAGCCAATAAACCTTAATTTGTTCCCGCGCGCTTTTTTGTCAATCGCCATAACCTGTAACAGTTGAACGATTTCACCGTCATACTTGGTTGGAAGTCCGAGAATATCAAAGATTGCTTGCTGTCTAGTAACTAAAGAATCTTCACACAAACCAACTCTTAGAGAGAGAAATCCTGCAAACATCATTCCAACGGAGATAGCCTCTCCGTGCCGCCATTTGTATTCTTCCAAATTCTCAATGGCATGACCCAGCGTGTGGCCGTAATTCAATATTTCTCGACCAAGCCCACCAACCTGATCTTCTTTGAAGTCCGCAGCAACTACTTTTGCTTTTACTGAAATTGCAGATCCGATAACTTCAACTAAGGCAGGACTTGATGGATCTAATATCTTTTCTTGGTGTTTTTCAACTTGATCTAAAATCTTGAGGTCTGATATGAAACCACATTTCACTATCTCTGCGAAACCTGCGCGTAAATCATTTGTTGGCAATGTGGTCAAAAAATCCAAATCACACCAAACTGAATTTGGGTGGTGAAAAGCACCAACTAGATTTTTTCCGGCTTGGGTATTTATTCCAGTTTTGCCGCCAACTGCCGCATCTACCATCGCCAACAAAGTTGTAGGTATGTGAATGATGCCTATACCGCGCAGCCAAGTTGCTGCGACAAAACCAGCTACATCTGTGGTTGCGCCGCCACCTAGGGAAATGATCAAATCCGAGCGAGTGAATTTGAGTTCTCCAAGAATGTTCCATGCAACTTGCGCGAACTCATAAGCCTTAGCCGCTTCCGAGTCTGG
>JAHEEQ010000058.1 GCA_024640585.1 Micrococcales bacterium | reverse complement strand
TCGTCAGAAATGAGACTTGGCGGTGTTACAATTTAAGACTCGGCCCGGTAGCTCAGTTGGTAGAGCAGCGGATTGAAAATCCGCGTGTCGGCAGTTCGATTCTGCCCCAGGCCACCATATAAAACCATCGTATTACTTTGTGATACGGTGGTTTTTCTTTTTTCCCATCGTGCTTTTGATGCTGTCTCGCACGCTCAGAACTTTCAGCGAACGATGGGGGACTTTGCCAAATGACAGAGTCCAGCCTGTCGAGATTGACTCACACTGGTCGTCTCAAACTCACCCTCGCCAACCTCACACAAATCCAGCCTGACACCGTCTATTTACGAGACGGTGAAGTGATCTTGTATCGGCGCAGCCGTAGTCTGCTCTATCAGTGTCGCTACAAACTCTCAGACGGCTCTTGGGTGCGTAGATCGACTGGCAAGGCATCGCTTGAACACGCTATAGCCCGTGCCTGCGATCTCTATGACGAAAGCCGTTACAGACAGAAACTGGGACTCGCACACCAAGCACACTCGTTCGCACAAATAGCGGTACTTTGTTCCGCTGATTTGAGGCGTGAGATCGATCTCAAGAAAACGAAGAGTTCGTCAAACGACTACCTCGCAATCATCGAAAGATATTTCATTCCCTACTTCGGTGAGCGAATGCTTGAGCAGTTGTCGCACATCGACATTCGTGAGTTTGAGTTGTGGCGAGATCGGCAGATGGTCAGAAAGCCCAAGACAAGCACCCTCAACAACTTCACCAGTGCGTGGAATCGGGTGATTTCGACGGCTGTATCAAGGGGATTCATCAGCGAACGAGTGCCAGTTCCCAAACTCACCAGCAAAGGCGAGAAGGGCAAAACTCGTCCCGCATTCAGTGAAGTTGAGATTGAACAGTTATTGACCTACATGGAAAGTTGGCAACACGGGGGTAAGTTTGATGTGGAGAAACAGATTCGCCCCTTGACCCGTGACTATGTTGAGTTCTTGTTATTGACGGGCATCAGACACGGCACTGAGGCAATGAATGTTCGTTGGAAGGACATTGAGTGGCACACGGACAAGGGCGTGCGCTACTTGAGGGTTTGGGTATCGGGCAAGACTGGTGGGCGCTGGTTAATTGCCAAGCATCGTGCTGTGGAAGTCTTAAAACGGCTACATCAGAGGCAACGGGATGTCTGTGACTTGGACTTTGAGACATTGCTCACAACCCGTGTCAGTCAATTGTTGTTCAGATATGCAGACGGGCATCAGCCGCATAGTCTTGTTGGCACATTCAGACGCTTAATGCGTGATTCGGGCTTGTTGAAAGACTCAGAGGGACAAAACAGGACGCTTTACTCGTTGAGGCACACCTACGCCACAAATGAGATGCTTCGTGGAGAGGTGGACATTCATACCTTGAGCAAGCAGATGGGCAACAGTGCGGCAATGATCGAGCGGCACTACAGCAAACTCACAGCGACTATGGCTGCGGAGAGGTTGGCTTAGCGGTCTTGCCTTTATATTTGTCATGCGTATGATAAAAATGAAGCCACTGAAAGGATGTGAAATGCGATTCAAAATAAAAACAGGTTCGGCAATGGTCGCGGCATTGCTGGTAACTGGATGTGCAGCACCGAAATACGATGGTCCTGGAACATTTCAAGACTTTGCGAACGCCCGCTATCAATGTGTTCGTGAAACTTCTGCCAGAGTAAGTGGAGCAGCAGTGAATCAATACGGAGGAGCAGCAAGTAGTTCGGTAATGCCAAGTTGCTCGGCTTTCCTCGCCTGCCTAGCATCAAAAGGATATTATGAGTCTCCGAATGGCCGCCTAGATGCGTCATCAATTGGCGTTCGATGTAACTAAAAGCGATTGAATTTAGAAAACACAGAAACTGGCATTCACCCAGAACTGATTTTTTATGTTTGTTCCGACCAGAACAAACAAACGCCCGCTTTAATTGCGGGCGTTTTGCTTTTTACTTCTTGGGTGCGACAGGCTTGCCTTGAGGACGCGGCAAAACTGCATTGGCCTCTTCCCCCAAGTCCCAAGTCTCGGGCTTGAACTCTTGATGTGTGAAAGCTTTCTTCGCACTGTCGTATTTGCGCAAGCGGCGCTCAGCAACGAGTTTGGTGATGTCATGGGGAACAACGAACTTGACAGGCAAACGGGCTTGGAGTTCGTTCATGCCCTTTTCAATGGCACGCCAATCAATGTCGTCAAACGGGCGCACAGCAACAACTTTGGCGAAGATAAACCCGCCAGCCGCAGAGTCAAACTTGGCAGCAGATTCCAAGTCGTCAAGTTTCTTTGTTTTGCCAAGCAACGCAACAAGATTCTTGCCTTTCAACTCATTGAGTGGTTGGCCTTTGCTGAGCATATGCTCGAATGTGTCTGCGGGGATTTGTGTGATTTGGTAGATCGCAGTCCAACCGCTGGGCATTTGATCGGCATACTGAATGAAGCGAGGATAGACTTTGCCAATCGCAATCAATTTGCGGATGGAAGAAGAGGTATCGCGGTAGCCGATTTCGCGGCAGAAGTTATTGAACTCGTAAGAGTCCAACATACGGCTCGCTTCATACACGGTGCGAGAAGTTTCAAGTGTTGCGCGGGCAGTTTTTTCCGCACCACGCTTGAACTCAGCGACATAGTGCGCACGAGGCTGTGCAACCAATTGCTCATCATCTGCGCACGCACGCTCAACGCTCAACACGGGTGTGTAGTTGAATGTGGGCTGAGTGACGATAGTTGCCTTAGCGCGTTGGGGTGGATCGGCAACTTGCACAGTCACATTTGCATTGATTGCTTCCAAGTTGATGCTTGGAATTTTGTTTTCAGAAGTCTCAACAGCGGTAGTTGAGGGGGATGTCGCAACAACTGCGACTTGCTCGGTAACAATAGACATATGTCCATCCTTTCGTGTCACAGCGGGGTTGATAAAGGTTTGTTGCTGTGATGAAAGTAGTGTCCTGCGCATTAATACTTTTAACTTAGGCAATATGCAATCTGACCAACTACCTAAGCCCGCGTTCTACTTCAAAGGATTCCCCGAAGATGTGCGCTTCAAGCGTCACACGGTGCCTTCGTCATTGGCTGTTGCGAGGGGTTCGCTGTATGAGGCTTGGTATTTGTGCGTCAAACAATCCCCATATCTTGCCAACGCAATTGATACAGATGTTTGGCAGAGCAAAAAATTGAAAAAAACCTATGAGTTGTTTGGTGACTTGCGAAACACCACATTTGATGAGTGGTGGGTTGATGTTGGGTTTAACTTGTTTTGTGAAGGTAAGAACTTTCGACGCATCACACAAATAGCAGAAACAGAAGATGTGCCTGAACACACCATTAGATTTGATGTGCCATTGACTGTGTCACCCGCAACGCTGAAAGCGCAGTTCAATGCGTTACTGAAAAAGCACCACCCACACTATCGTCAGTTTGATCGTTGGCAACAAAGCACCGCAACTGCCAAGATGCGTTCAAGCAAACTCTCATCGCAGTCAATCAATCTTTATTTGAAAGCCTACGAAGTTCAGCAAGAGTTGCGCAAGACCAATCCTAATGTGAAGTTGTATGAGGTGGGCGAGGCGATGAATGCTGACCCGAAGTTAGTTGCCAAACCAAGTGACACAGTTGTCCAGATTAAAGATAAACACTTTCTTATGTCGCAGAAGGTCACGGAATACATTGAGAAAGCCCGTGACTTGATTGCCAATGCCAGTGAAGGCGTTTTTCCATCTACTGAGGCACACGCTTGGGTTGAGCGTGCTACTCGTTCTGCGAGTTGGCGAAGAAGTTAAAGCATCTCAACGGCTTTGTGAAGCATTGATGGATTCACATCAATGTAGCGTTGCGTGATTGCCAACGACGAGTGTCCCGCTAACTCTTGCAAGATGCGAACTGAGATGCCCTTGTTAGCCAATGAAGTGATAAACCCGCGACGCCCGCTATGACTTGATGCGCCATCAATCTTCGCTTCCTTATACCAATAGTGAAACATCTGGCACGCAGTTGATGCGCTGAATCCGCGATGACAATCTTTCTGTGTTGCGAACAGCGCACGGCTTGTGTCTGTGTATGTGACTGCGATCAAGTCTTTAAGACGAAAACGAGTTTGTAGATATGACGACACTTCCTGTTGCATCTTCTCCGACAGATAGACAGTGCGCCCCTTGCTGCCCTTCGTCTGTTGTGCTGACAGATAGACCTCCGACTTGATTGACCCATCTGCGGCAAGCACGTCTTGAATGCGAAGTGCGGCAACTTCTCCAACTCGCATCCCCGTTCCGTGCGTCAATAAAAACATACAGCGATTGCGGGTTGCGTGTCGCTTGGAGTCAATGAGTTTGACGACTTTTTTGACTTCTTTTTCAGTCAAAACTTTTGCTTGTGCCATTTGCGATTTCCTTTCAAATCAAAGAGATGATCTGTATTTAGTAGATCTCCTTTGATTAAAAAAGCCAATCCTTTTTGGGAGGAAGTCGTTGGGGTAAGGAAATCAAAGACTTACCGCATAACCAAGTCTTCCAAGTATTTGCTTTGGTTTTTGGTGAACCCAGCGAATTGAGACGATGCAGATAGCGGGACTGACTTGGACTTGTCCCTGCACTATGCAATCGCTCACAGACGCTTTTCGCCAGTCTGTCTGTGTGATCGTGCGAGCGCTTGTCCTGAGCGCGCAGACGATGTGAAGCCAGTGGATAGATGAAAGTATGGCTTTTGTCGCGGTGTTGTTTTTTAGTGGCTTTGATGTGCGAAGTATTGATGGGTGTGGCAGTTCATATCTTGTTTGGGTTCGTATGTTTCAGGTATTGAAGCGAACGCAGTTCGCTAAGCGCATTCGCAACTCCCTTCGCTGCGCTCGGTCGCTTGCTCTGCGCTATTTTGTTCATCAGTGATGATGTCTCAATGATTCCAATCAAGTGATATGAATTAGTGATTTCGCCTCCTGTACTTGAGCCATAACCACCCTTCTACAGCGAAGGGGTGGTTTGCTCTTGCCTTGTTCCGTCGCCACGCAAACAACCAGTTGGGATCATCAGTGCATACTTGCTGTGCATATGAAGAAAAGGGAGTCCTAGCCCTTCACGATGACTTTCTTTCAATGCTAGTTAGAAGTTTGCTCTTGGCTCTGTTCCTTACCGTGACCAACAACGATTTTTAAAGCATCTCTCAGGTGTTCAATGATGCTATGACAAACTTTTTTGGTATCTACTAGACTTTTTACTTGTTACCAAGCCATTACCGTTCCGATGTGAGAAATGTTGCGATGATTCATCGCTCATTTAAGGCGTCCCTGCGGGGATAGTCTCACAAAGCGTGTGCTGAACTCACACCTTCTACCGTCACGACACCAATGCGAACGGATTGCTGGCATTCTTTGAAGCGATGCTTACTTGTTATTCAGTTCTTATGTTTATTTAGTCAATACCAAAGGAAAGCCGAAATAAACCAAACAGGTCGCCGTTGTCCTGTGTAGGAATTTGAAAAGGGTGGAACAAGAATGAACTCACTTTTACACAAAGGAGTTTGTTTATGCCGTCAATCTTGGGTTCTTTGAAGTTGGTCAATGCAAAGCGAAACGCTGGCACTGATCCCGTGATCGCACGCCGATACAAGTTGTGCCAGAAAATCCGCGAACAAATCGCACTTGCCACCGCACTCAAAGCGGGTGACACATTCACAGCAAAACGCTTGCGCCGTGTGCGTGATGAAGAAACGGGTTTGTCGCAAGTCGTTGAAGTCACCAAGAAAGTTAAAGAATGGTGGTTTTTCAACGGCGACAAAGTTTGTGTCCAACTGCGCTACGGTTCAAAAGTTGTGCCCTTGACTGCAAAGGGTGACAAGAACAGCATTGAAATCCGCGATGCTGACGAGATGATTGATGTGCTCAAAAAACTTGAACAAGCAATTACAGCGGGCGAACTTGATAGCCAAATCCAAAGCGCAAGCGAACTGTTGCGAGCCAAGTTCAAAAAGTAATCCTGTCAAGGGATTCGGTGCCCACTTCGCAGACTAAATACTGCGAATGGGCATCGTTATGAAGATTACAGAGGTCACGCAATCACTGCACACTTACCGCGCAACAGTCAGAGTTCATTTGCCAGACCGCGCACTTACTGCCACAACCAGCATCGGGGCAGACACTTTGGCACAGGCTCGGGCATTGTTATTACGCATTTACGGTGCGGGCAATGTTGTGAGTGTCTCGGAAATTGTGCGGGAGAGCAAAGTTAAACGCACACAAGCACATAGCCGTATAAATCCCGAACCGGCACTATTCCGCGATGGAACCTGCGCTTATGTGCCGTTCTCGCCAGTCGTAGAAGCCGCGAAGCCCTTGAACCCACAGCAAGCGCAAGTGAAGGCACTCGCAGACCGTGCAAAGCAACTCAATCAGCAAGCCAAACAGATGCGTGCCCAACAGTCAGTAGCGAAAGCACAGCAAAACTTGGTCAAAGCGATAAAACCGCAACTTGCGAAATAGAAAGAGTAGGGCGCAGCGACCTAGTTAACCGAAGGCGCTTAGTAATTAAACGGTTGCCAATAGGGTTTCACTACATCATTGCACTGCAATGCCAAGTTCATTTGACCATCTACATTCATTGCACTCAATTCAACGTTTGCGGCTTGTGCAAGAGCGCCCTGAGCCGCTTCGGGAATTAACTTAACAACTTCATTGAATGCCCTTGATGCGACAGTGCTTACTTTGCTAATTGTGGGCTCATTGGTTAGTGCTAGTTTTGAATTTACAAACAGACATTTGACGGCGTTTTGAGCACCAATTTGTTCCAAAATTTGCCGCGCAGGAAATTGCGGTGTGCTTGCTTGTGTTGTTGTGGCGCTGTCTTTGACGGTCTTCGCACCATCATTTTTTGAACAACCGAGTAGGACAGTTATTACAAAAATTGAGGCAAATAAATTTACTTTTTTCATCTTTACTCCTGTTGTATAAAAAGTTAAAAACTAGAAAATCCCGAGACAAGGACTTCGCCTTTTTCATTTTTAATGAAACTTTGAGCAACGCCTTCTGCTTGAATCTTTTTGCTCGTTCCATCAACTAAGCCACTTAACGAAACAATAGCAAAACAGTATTCTTTTCCGCTTGCAGTTGCTCCCCAAGTGACCTTAACATTTTGAATGTTTCCACCTTTAAGCAAAGCACTTTCCGCGTAGCCGCTCTCAGTCGCTTTCAACTCAAGTGAAAGTTTTGTCACGCTTTTTGAGGCTTCACAAATTTTTTTGTATTCCTCGATTGATAGGCAATGTTTGTTTGGATGGCTAGTTCCGCAAGAGCCGTCGATGTATCTCTTGTATTCAACGCCTGTTTGCAAATTGGCAATAAATGGGTCTTGTTTTGCAGTGCAAGCAATGAGGAGCATTGCAGCCACAATCAATGCCACTGAAAATTTGGTTAGGCGCATTCGATATCTTTGCAACTAGTAGGGGTCTTATCTTACATCTATCAAAATAATAAAACATCTTAACTGAGAGGGTGTGTGCTCGCAAATCAGGCAGGCGATTTCAACTGTGTGATTTTTTGAGGGCAGTAGAACAGCGGTCAATGCTGTCTTTGCAAACTCAGCGTAATCGTGATGCTGTTGTGTCGTGTTTCCCACGACAGTCAGCACCGTTGCAATGCTGTTCCGATCAGAACAATATCCCCGACTTTTGCGCTTGGACTCTCGTGCGCGGTAGGCGAAAATGCGTTGCGGAGATATCGTGCATAGATGCCGAAAAATATGCACACTACTTTCGTGAAACGATGCAAATACTTTGCAGATAATGTACCTTTAGTTTCCAAATTAGCGTTGAAAATCCGCGTGTCGGCAGTTCGATTCTGCCCCAGGCCACCAAAACAAGGCTTTCCACGCGATAGCCTTAGAAAACCACTAAAGTCTCGGCTTTAGTGGTTTTTTTCTTTGTGGGATG
>JAHEEQ010000057.1 GCA_024640585.1 Micrococcales bacterium | reverse complement strand
CCTGTATGAGATTTGATGCCGAAGAATTCGATGCCCAACATTTTGATGTTGAATCAGCGACCGAAGATCAATGCTGGGCCGCTATTCCCCATTTAATGGGCTCGCAGAAAGCAGACACTTTGAATCACCTCGGTGGTTTGGCTTTTGAGCGCAACGATTTTTCTAAAGCGTCGATGCTTGCCGATCAGGCGGCTTTTGAGTGGCAAAAACTTGGACACGATTTAGACGCTGCAAAATGTTATTCAAATGCTGGTTCATGTTTACGCCATGCTGGTGAATTTGAACAGGCGCTAACTTTTTATATGAAAGCTGCGGATATTTCAATTGACGCGCGCGAGGATGCTTTCTATGCAACCACCACCCACATCATCGGCCAAATTCACAATGAATTGTTCAATCGAGAAGAAGCTCTAAAGTATTTTGAAATCACAATGCACACAGCTGAAGATCTAGACGACACACTTTTACTCACTCATGCGTATGAAGGAGTTGGGGTTGCCTACTTAAGTCTCGGCCAACCGGAACTCGCAATAGATTTCTTGCGCAAAGGTCTGGAGTTAAGTTCAGGAGAAGGAAATATTCGCCATGCAGTTGTTTTCCGACCGCTCATTGCGGCCTGCCATAAAATGATGGGAAGGCCAGAGCTTGGGATTGATGAACTCAACGCGGCTCGCGAATTTTCAACATTAATGAATGAAGCTACGGGAATTTGTGAATTTGGAAATCAACTTTCCCAATTGCATCGCGAAGATGGAAATTTCGAACTCGCAATTGAAATTGCGGAATCTGTAAAACAGCGTGCAATAAAAGAACATTTTCCAAAGCAAGCCACAAATGCCAATGCCAATATCGGCCACGCTTTGATAGCGCTTGGTCAATATGAATCCGCCTACCAGTTGCTTACTACTGCGGCAGAAGTTATGAAAATGGGTGGTGACTTTGCCCAAGCAGTATTAGCCGAAGCTGCCGCTGCACATGCTGCACTTGAAATGGGAAATGTGCCACTAGCCCAATTGCGTCTTAGCGGATGTGACGATTCTGCGAAGAAAATTAATTTACGCGAGTGCAATCGAGAACATGATTTAAATAATCCCCATTCCATGTTGTCGTTGGTAAAACTTCGTTTGTCTTTAGAAATTCAATTATTAAGTGGTGCCGCAAGTACTTTCAGCTTGCTTAATCCAAGTATGAATGAATTGTTCGAAATTGAAAACAAAGCGGTCTATCTTGAAAACCAAAGTATCGTAAATGATCTAGTATCACTGAAGCCTGAATTCATTGTGGCAGGTGGTATTCCAGAATTGACTTCACCTGAAGGGGAGTTGCTGACCAAAACCTTGGCGGAACTAATTGACGAAAAATTCTTTGTTGATGACCCATCGAAACTTGCGCGCTTTCACGAACTTCAAGCACTGGTTAGAAAAGATACGCGCGAAGCTCTTGAGAACCTAACTTTGGCTGTTACTTATTACTTGGACGCTGAAAATATTGAGAAGGCGAGTGAACTTTCTCGAAGATTGCAGATAGAACTTGCAAACCGCTCTGAGATATCTCGCGCCCGAGCCATCAATAGCCGGATTTATTAGTACTTAGGTTGACGGCTAGTATTCGCACCTCTCAAGGGCAATGCCTTCGAGATGGCCAGGTAGCTCAGTCGGTACGAGCGTCCGCCTGAAAAGTGGAAGGTCGACAGTTCGATCCTGTCCCTGGCCACACGCAAGGTCGAAGTGCGATTCGTGCTTCGACCTTTAGTGTTTTATGAGTAAAAACCCCGAGTTTGGTTCAAAGTTCACTCTCGCGTACTCTTCGCCCTGCTCGTAAGAGCAATTTGCACCTAGCCCCCATCGTCTAGAGGCCTAGGACGCCGCCCTTTCACGGCGGTAGCACGGGTTCGAATCCCGTTGGGGGTACTCCGGTGCAAATGGCCGCAAGGCCCCGTAGCGCAGTTGGTTAGCGCGTCGCCCTGTCACGGCGAAGGTCGCGGGTTCGAGTCCCGTCGGGGTCGCAAGACTTCTAATTTAAGTTGATTCACCTTTATTCGACTTAAATTGTTAACTTTGATGTGGCAAGGTAATTCTGTGAACGCGCAACTTCCCCAAGATAGATTCTTAGATCGTGAACTCTCGTGGCTTTCTTTCAACCAGCGTGTTTTGGATCTTGCTAAAACCGCAGACACTCCTTTGTTGGAAAAAATTCGCTTCTTAACTATTTTCACCAACAACCTTGATGAGTTTTTCATGGTTCGAGTTGCTGGTTTGAAACGTCGCATTGCAGCAGGAATCGCAACTCGTGCAGTGAGTGGAAAACTTCCGCGCGAAACTCATCGCGATGTACTTCGTAGAAGTCGCGAACTTCAACTTGCCCAAACCACTTTATTGCACAATGAGCTTCTTCCAGAACTAGCAAAACATGGCATCCGAATTATCCGTTGGCAGGATGTAGATCCAGAGAATCAAGCACGTCTTGGCAATTGGTTTCATCACAAAGTTTTTCCAGTTCTAACTCCGCTTGCAGTGGACCCTTCGCATCCTTTTCCTTACATTTCAGGTTTATCTCTAAACCTAGCAATCTCGGTAAAGAATCCACTGACAGGGCAAGACCTATTTGCGCGTATCAAAGTCCCACCTTTGATGGATCGTTTTGTGCGAGCATCATTGAGCGAAGAAACTTTTGTACCGATTGAAGATGTAATTGCTGCTCACCTGACTTCACTGTTTCCAGGAATGGAAATCATGAAGACCAATTTCTTCCGTGTTACACGAAATGAAGACCTGGAAGTAGAAGAAGATGATGCTGAAAATTTATTGGCAGCACTTGAGCGAGAACTGACACGCCGCCGCTTTGGTCCAGCCGTTCGCCTCGAAGTCGAAACCACGATCGATGCGGATATTTTGGCGTTGTTGATTGACGAATTAGAAGTTGAGCCTGAAGAAGTTTTCCAATTGCCATGGCCACTTGATTTGCGTGGACTTGAAACAATTGCAAATATCAATCGCGATGAATTCAAATACCCAGCATTTGTGCCAAAAACAGCTGCACATTTGGCAATCGCTGAATCTGCAAACGAACCTAATGTGCTCGAAGCAATGTCTACACAAGACATTTTGTTGCACCATCCCTACGATGCTTTTTCTACCAGCGTTCAGTTATTTCTCGAACAAGCAGCAAGAGATCCGCAAGTACTTGCGATCAAACAAACTCTGTATCGAACTTCTGGTGACTCACCAATCGTAAAAGCGTTGATTGAAGCGGCTGAAGCGGGCAAACAGGTTTTGGCGCTTGTCGAAATCAAAGCGCGCTTTGATGAAGAAGCAAACATCGAATGGGCAAGAAAACTTGAAGAAGCCGGCGTGCATGTCGTTTACGGACTTGTTGGTTTGAAGACACATTGCAAACTTTCGATGGTGGTGCGTGACGAAGGTGACAATCTTCGCCGCTACGTCCACATCGGAACTGGTAACTACCATCCAAAAACTGCCCGCCTTTATGAAGACCTCGGAATTCTTTCAACCAATCCCGAAATCACAGCAGACGTTGCAACTTTGTTCAATGTTTTGTCAGGTTATGCAGTTGGTGCCGAATACAAGAGATTGTTGGTTGCTCCTGCTGGTGTGCGCGTTGGTTTAGTTGGATTAATCGAAGAGCAAATCCTTCGCAAAAAAAATGGACTTGATGCAAGAATTCAATTCAAATGCAATGCATTAGTTGATGAAGCAATTGTGGATGCGTTGTATCGTGCATCACAAGTAGGAGTTCAAGTAGATTTATTGGTCCGCGGTATTTGCGCATTGAAGCCAGGGGTCGATGGACTATCGGAAAATATTCGTGTGCATTCAATCCTCGGCCGTTTCCTAGAACACAGCCGAATGTATGTTTTTGGAGTTGGGCAAGAAACCAAATATTTCATCGGCTCTGCCGACATGATGCATCGCAATCTCGATCGTCGTGTTGAAACACTTGTTGAGATTCGCCAAGCAGATCACAAACAGTATTTAGCGGATTTTATGGATCTTGGAACATCTGAACAGGTGCGCCATTGGAACTTAAGTGGCGAAGGTACTTGGCAACAGATTTCGCATGATGAAAATGGCGACCTGTTGCTAGATCTCCAAAGTTACCTTATAACTCGTCATCCAGGGCCTCGATCTGCGTGAAAAAGCCTGTTGTTCGCGCTGCAGGAACAGTTGTTCTGCGCGGCAAAGGAAAAGCAACTGAAGTATTAGTTGTGCATCGATCACATCGAAAAGACTGGTCCTTGCCAAAAGGTAAACGCGAAAAAGGCGAATATATGGCTGCGACAGCAGCCCGTGAAACCCTAGAAGAAACTGGCATCGAAGTTGTCCTCGGCGTGCCATTGACTCCAATTTCATATGAATCATTAGGTTTTCCAAAAATTGTTCGTTACTGGATTGCCAAACCTATAGACCAAGAAATTGCAAGTGGTTTGAAAGACGCTCCAAATAATTGGAAACCAAACGACGAAGTGGACGAAATTCGTTGGGTTCGCGCATCTAAAGTCGCTGGCATATTGACCTATGAACAAGATGTGGATGTTGTAGCGGAAGCTTTGAAAGTAAGTCGCAACACGGTTCCTTTCATTTTGTTGCGACACTCTGATGCGGAGAAACGAATTGATTTTGCAGAACGCCACAATGGAAATCCACCAGCAGACCAACTTCGTCCGCTTTCAGATGAAGGAATTGGTTTTACCAAAGCAATCGCTGATGCGCTAAATGCATACGGAATTGAATTTGCATATTCATCAGTTTCAAAGAGATGTGTCGATACTTTAGCTCCAGCTTTTGCAACCAAAGCTAGTTTGAATTTAGAAGAAGTTTTCTCTGAAGAGGGCGCAACTGAAAATCCGACAAGTGCAAAAAAACGAATTAGAGAATTGATTTCAATTCCAGATGCTTCAGTGCTTTGTTCCCATAGACCTGTTATGCCGCTTTTGATTCGCACAATTAGCAAACTCTCAGGTAGTCGTGAACCAATGTCCAAACTAAAACCAGGGCAGTTTGTTGTGTACCACAGACCAATTAAAGAGTCGGGCAATCTTCGCGAAAATCAAAAATTTGTGGTCGAGCACAGTGCAGAATCGCAATCGAAAGCAATCGGTTAATTGCGAGTATTAGCGGATTAGTTCAATCCCTTTTCCAACAGCAACAATCCCAGAAGGCGTAACTGTGTAACGCTGACGATCGGTGTCTAAATCAATTCCAATTTTTACACCCGCTGGGACAACAACGTTTTTGTCGAGGATTGCATTTCGTACGACTGCACCGCGTTCAATACGAACTCCTGGCATCAATACAGATCCTTCTACAA
Organism: Micrococcales bacterium; assembly: GCA_024640585.1. The sequence goes on along the minus strand of JAHEEQ010000057.1, from coordinate 2,584 downwards.
AGGCACCTTCACCAACAAGTACATCGGTTGAAACAACAGAAAAACGAACATGCCCGCCAGCAATAATTGAGCCAGCTCCAATAATGCTGTCATGAGCAGTGCCACCCTCCACAAATTTTGCTGGAGGTAATGGCGGCATATGACTCAAGATTGGCCAGCGGTTGTTGTACAAATTGAAAATCGGATGCACTGAAACCAAATCCATGTGGGCTTCGTGGTAACTCTCAAGAGTTCCGACATCTCGCCAATAACCGCTGTCTCGTTCAGACGCGCCTGGCACATTGTTGTCGGCAAAGTCATAAACCATCGCACTGCCTTGAGCGGTCAACATTGGAATGATGTTTCCACCCATGTCATGCAAAGAGTTTTCATCTTCAGCATCACTCATCAATGCGTCAATCAAATCTTTGGTCGTGAAGATGTAATTGCCCATCGAAACAAAAGATTCTTCAGGAGAGCCCGGTATTGAAGGTGGGTCAGATGGCTTTTCAAGAAAGTTTGCAATTTTCTTTCCAGTCGCATCCGTTTCAATTACGCCAAATGCATGTGCTTCAGATTTTGGTTGACGAATACCTGCAACCGTCACAGATGCACCAGTTGCAATATGTTGTTCAAGCATTTGGGCCGGATCCATTCGGTAAACGTGATCTGCACCAAAAACCAAAACATAATCAGGTTGTTCGTCGTAAATTAAATTCAAAGATTGCAAGATTGCATCCGCAGAACCTGTGTACCAACGTGGACCTAGTCGTTGTTGCGCTGGCACTGGTGTGATGTAGTCACCAAACATTGATGCTTGTCGCCAAGCTGTTGAGATGTGACGGTCGAGTGAATGTGATTTATATTGTGTTAAAACACAGATGCGCCGAAAACCAGCATTTGCAATATTGCTAAGTACAAAATCAATTAGTCGGTAGTTTCCACCAAATGGCACGGCAGGTTTTGCTCGGTCTGCAGTTAGTGGCATCAGTCGTTTGCCCTCGCCACCTGCGAGGACAATTCCGAGAACCCTTGGACTGTGCGCCATAAACCAACCCTAGAGTTCAAACCCACATACATCTAGTGTTTGCTCCTATGCGTTTGGCAATCGTTACCCGGGAATTCCCGCCTGAGGTCTATGGTGGAGCCGGAGTTCACGTGACCGAACTGGTTAATTCACTTAAAAGTCACATCGATGTCGAAGTGATTTGCATGGGGGCACCTCGAGAAACCGCTAAAGCGTTCGAGTTAAAAAATGAGGTTGGTGTTAACCCAGCCCTTTCTGTCGTGCAAACAGATGTTGAGATGGCCACATATATATCTGCGAACAAGTTTGATTTAGTTCATTCGCACACTTGGTACGCCAACTTTGCTGGGCACCTAGCCGCCCAAACCTCGAATATCCCGCACATAATCACCGCGCACTCCCTCGAGCCGAAACGTCCGTGGAAAGCAGATCAGCTTGGTGGCGGCTACAAAATTAGTTCTTGGATTGAAGCTGAAACTTACCGCGCAGCTGACACTGTCATCGCTGTAAGCGCTGGCATGAAACTAGATGTTCTTGAATGTTATCCATTTATTAACCCTGAAAAAGTTGCAGTTGTGCACAACGGAATTGACGTCGAAGTTTTCAAGCCAACGCATGATGTTTCTGTATTAGCAAAATATGGAATTGATCCGAAGCGTCCAATAGTTTTGTTTGTAGGTCGCATCACTCGCCAAAAAGGATTGATTCACCTACTTCGCGCGGCAAAGCAACTGCCGGCTGGGGTGCAGTTAGTTTTAGCCGCATCGTCGCCTGATGAAAAAACTATTGGCGATGAGGTTGCGGCTGCGGTTTCAGCATTCAAAGAATTGCGCCCAGCCGACATTGTGCATATCGATAAACAAGTTTCGAAATCAGAATTAATTGTGCTGCTTTCTCATGCAACAGTTTTTGCGTGTCCATCTATTTATGAACCTCTTGGTATTGTGAATCTTGAAGCAATGGCTTGCGAAACTCCAGTTGTTGCAAGCGCTGTCGGTGGCATTCCAGAAGTGGTGGTGGATGGGCAAACCGGATCATTGGTTGATTACACGCCAGATGATGTTGATGATTTTGAAAATAGATTTGCACTAGCGCTTAACAAAATACTTGCAGATTCGAATGCAAGAGAATTAGGAAAAGCAGGTCGCAGCAGAGCCGCGCAAGATTTTGCATGGGAATCAATTGCCCTTAAAACTATTGACGTATATAAAGAGGCTTTATAAGTGTCTAGAACTAATAAGGACTCCAGACATTTAGTCGGATATGGGCTCTACCTAATTGCAGCACTTCTTTGGGGTTTCAATGGAACCGTCTCTAAGATTTTGCTCGACACGAAAATCGATCCTGCAAGACTTTCACAATTGCGTGTAACTCTGGCCTGGCTAGTGCTGCTTGTGGTGATTGCAATAATCAACCGCAAAGCTTTGAGATTTAATTCAAAACAGGAATTCAAACTAATTGCAATGTATGGCGTGCTCGGTGTGACCATGACGCAATGGCTGTATTTCGTTGCGATTCATCTATTGCCAGTTGGCGTTGCACTAATTATTGAATTTACTTCGCCACTCATGGTTGCGG
>JAHEEQ010000043.1 GCA_024640585.1 Micrococcales bacterium | reverse complement strand
GTTTTGCGACCAACCCCTGGAAGTTTCACCAGGTTTTCCAATGTGTTGGGAATTTCGCCGCCAAATTCATCACAAACTTTTGCTGCCATACCAATAATTGAGTTGGCCTTATTTCGGAAAAAGCCAGTTGAAGCAATCATTGATTCAAGTTCGGCTCGATCAGCTGCAGCGAAGGCTTTTGCTGTCGGATATTTCTTGAAAAGTGCAGGGGTTACTGCATTGACCCTTCGATCTGTGCATTGTGCAGACAAAATTGTTGCAACTGTAAGTTCAAGTGGATTTTTGAAATCTAGTTCACATTTGGCATCTGGGTATGTCCGTTTAAGGATACGCAAAATTGCAGCCGAATTGCTGGTATCTACCTTCGGTGTTCTAGCTGCCATAAGGGCAATTTAACTTGAACGTCGTTGGATGCGCTCAAGATCAATGATTGTTACCGAACGCTGTTCAACTTTCATCCAGCCGCGGTTAACAAATTCAGCTAGTGCCTTGTTTACGGTTTCGCGTGAAGCGCCGACAAGTTGTGCCAACTCTTCTTGAGTCATATCGTGTTCGATATAAAGCTCGCCGTTTTTAAAAACTCCAAATTTGTCGGATAAAGCAAGCAGTGCTTTTGCGACTCGGCCTGGGACATCTGAAAAAACCAAGTCAGCCATTGCATCTTCAGTGCGGCGAAGTCTCTGAGCTAGTGCCTGCAAGAGTTTTAGTGCAACTTCTGGGCGACCAGTTAGCCATGGTCGAAGTGCATCGCGAGATAGACCGAGTAGTTTTACATCAGTTAACGCAACTGCGGTTGCGGTGCGGGAACCTGGATCGAACAAACTTAATTCGCCAAACATTTCACCAGGTCCGAGAACTCCAAGCAGAGTTTCGCGACCATCTTTTGCTTTGTGACCGAGTGTCACTTTGCCAGTTGTGATTACATAAAGACGATCCCCCGGTTCACCTTCTGCGAAGATAACTGCGCCTTTCTTTGCCTTTACTTCCACCATTGAGGAGCGAAGTGCAGCGGCAGCTTCAGCGTCTAGTGCAGCAAATAATGGCGCACTATTCACAGGGGCATTCATCAATTCTCCTTATATCCAATTTTATGTCTCAGACTAGATGAATCTAGTCCGTTTATTTATGAGCCTTTAGCCCCTTACTTGCACGACCAATTCAATTTCGGTTGGCGCGCCTAGTGGCAAGGCGGACATCCCAACTGATGAACGAGCATGAACTCCAGCATCACCAAATATCTCCTTGAATAATTCACTTGCACCATTAACTATTGCGGAATGATTTGTGAAATCTGGACGGCAAGCAATAAAACCAGTTACTTTGACAATGCGAACCACATTGTCTAGGGATCCAATTACGCTTTTTACAGCAGCAAGTGCATTCAAACCACTTTGAGCGGCGCACTTCTTTGCGGTTTCAACATCAATATCGCCAGGATTGTTTCCGACTATTCCTTCCGCCAACAACTTTCCATCGACAGTTGGCAATTGCCCTGAAGTGAATACAAATTCACCTGCTTTGACCGCTGGAACATACGCTGCGATTGGGGCTGGAACGGTTGGAATTACTAATCCCAATTCGGCAATTTTCGCTTCAAACATTTGGCTCCTTAAGGGTGCAAGCCTAAATGAATATAAGTCTTACTTATTACCTGCCAACCTTTTAGGCTGAACCCGTGCGAGATGTGTATGCGAGGGTTATCGCAGTAATAACGATATTAAGTATCGTAATGGGTGTAATGCTCTCTGGCGCACTACTGCCAGTACTCGCCGCAGTTGGAATCGTCACCAACGGATCTTTCAATGGATATAACGGCATACCTTCCACCCTGACAAAACCGCCACTTCCACAGCGCACTGTGATTTTGGCAGCTGACGGAACCAAAATTGCAACTCTGTATTACCAAGACCGCATTGAGGTTCCGATTTCGGAAATAGCACCCATCATGCAAGATTCGATAGTCGCGATTGAAGATTCTCGATTTTATTCGCACCACGGATTTGATTTACGTGGAACTTTGCGAGCCCTTATCAGCAATGCAACCAGTGGCGATGTTCAGGGTGGCTCAACAATTACACAACAATATGTGAAAAACATTTTGTTAGGTTCTGCAAAATCAGATCAAGAAATTGCTGCAGCAACTGAACGGTCTTATACCCGCAAACTTCAAGAGCTTAGATATTCACTTGCGATAGAAAAGCAAATGACAAAAAAGCAGATTCTTGAAGGCTATCTAAACATCGCTTATTTCGGCAGTGGCGCTTATGGTGTTGAAGCAGCAGCCAGAAGGTACTTTTCTAAGTCCGCATCTCAACTAACACTTGCAGAAAGTTCACTGTTGGCCGGATTAGTTCAACAACCATACGGTTACGACCCGATTCGACATCCAGAGGCAGCAGCCACAAGGCGCCATGTGGTCTTAAATCGAATGGCAGAGCTCGGCTACATCACACAAACGCAAGCAGATGCCACAGCCAAGCAACCACTTTCAAACATAATGAATCCAACTACAAATTCAAACGGATGCACTTCTTCAATTGCGCCTTTCTTTTGTGATTATGTAATCAAGGTTGTTAGAAGTAGTCCAGCTTTTGGCGCAACACTTGCCGAAAGAGATGCGCTTCTTCGAAAAGGTGGATTAACAATCACCACTACGCTAGATGTGACAGCGCAAACTGGAGCACAAAAAGCAGTAAACAAATACATCCCACCAAAAGACAAGAGCAACAAAGCTGCCGCAATCACCATGATGCGTCCTGGCACTGGCGATGTCATCGCCATGGCGCAAAACCGAGTTTGGGGAACAACTGGTCGCGGCAAAACAACATACAACTACAACACCGATCGTGGCATGGGTGGAACTATCGGGATGCAGGCAGGTTCCACTTTCAAAGTGTTTGTTTTAGCGGCCGCAATTGAAATGGGCTTTAGCGCGTATGAAGAAATCAAAGCGCCTAGAGAATCTACCTACACAAACTTCTACAACTGTGAAGGAACTGATGTTTTCCCGCCTTACACTGCAAAGAATTTTCACGGTGGTGGTTACTACAACATGTTTACCGGAACGGCGTATTCTGTTAACAATTACTACGTAGCACTCGAAGAGAAAACTGGAATTTGTCGGCCAGCGGAAATTGCAGAATCAATGGGCGTGAGAACTGGTAGCGGAGCTTCACTTGCTCGCGTTCCATCCTTTGTGCTCGGTGCAAATGAAGTCACTCCACTTTCTGTCGCAACCGCTTATGCAACATTTGCTGCTCATGGTTTGTATTGCAAACCTCGTGTGATTTTGTCCGTTGTAGATCGAGATGGCGTTGCACTTCCAATCGGCACCAGCCAATGTATGCAAGTCATAAAGCCTGAGGTCGCAGATGGTGTAACAAAAGTCTTGCAGAGTGTCATTACAGGTTACCCAGGTAGCACTGGTGCAGGACTTGCAATTGGGCGCGATGCTGCTGGAAAAACTGGCACAACAAATGACTCTGCGGCAGTTTGGTTTAGTGGGTACACACCAGATTTAGAAGCAACAGTTTGGGTTGGTGATCCGCGAGGTGGGTACCGCTTCCCAATGCAGAACATTGAAATTAACGGTCGGTTTTATGAAGATGTGTTTGGTTCGACTTTACCTGGGCCAATTTGGAAACAATCCATGCTGAATGCTTTAAAAGAAATTCCAAAACATAAATTTAAATTTAAACTTCCAGCAAACGTGGTTAGCGACGAAGTTTTAGAACCAACTCCAGCACCTAGCGAAAGCGAAACGCCTTAAATTAAGAAACGTCTGTGATGTGGAAGTTTTGGTAAGAACGGCTTGGGGTTGGTCCGCGTTGGTTTTGGTAACGAGAACCATAAACACTTGAACCGTATGGGTGCTCAGATGGGCTGGACATCTTGATGAAACAGAGCTGTCCGATTTTCATACCTGGCCAAAGAGTTACAGGAAGATTTGAAACGTTGCTCAATTCCAAAGTGATGTGGCCAGAGAATCCTGGATCTACGAAACCTGCGGTTGCGTGAGTTAGCAAGCCAAGGCGACCAAGAGAAGATTTTCCTTCAACACGAGCAGCAATGTCGTCTGGAAGAGTCACAACTTCAAAAGTTGAGCCGAGTACGAATTCGCCTGGATGCAATACGAATGCTTCATCTGGTGATACTTCAACCATGCGAGTCATGTCTTCTTGATTCTGGCGCGGATCGATGAACTGGTAGCGGTGGTTTTCAAATGTACGGAAGAAACGATCGAGGCGAATATCAACGCTGGCAGGTTGGACCATTGCTTCGTCGTAAGGTTCTAATTTGATGCGGCCAGCAGCTACGTCGGCCTTGATGTCGCGGTCAGATAAAAGCATGCGCGAAGGTTAGCGAAGGCGAAAGTCCGTACCGCACGAGCCGCACTGAGTTTGGCCATTTGGCACTCGATTTCCGCACACTGGGCATGGCCTGCTGTTTAGGCGATTGGATGCCCAGGATGTGAATTTGAATGGCGCACCTATTAGCCATAGAAAACCGAACAAAATTATGGCCGCCATTCCGCTGCCAGAGGATCCCCAAAATGCCAACGAAATCATCGTGACAACGAACATGTAAATGTCCCAAAGTTTGATTGGTCTTTTCATAACTCCCCCTAAAGAGCCTTGAGAACTTGTCGGCAACCTAGATGCTTGCGCTGACAGCCTTGGACTGTTTACCCCTCATGCATTGCGCGTTGAAGTGCCTGCACAAACAAATCTGTGGTCTCTGCGCCAGCAACTGCGATTCTTTGGTTAAAAACGAAGAATGGCACTCCGCGGATATTGAGTTCTTCAGCCAATGCTTTATCCGTCTGTACGACATCTAGATATTTGTCTGATGTGGAAAGGTCTTTTAGTTCGTCATATGTGATACCGACAGCTTCTGCGAATGGTCGTAAGTCATCAACTGAGAAAATCTTTTCAGCTTTCTCGAAATATCCATTAAAAAGTTTGAACAACAATTCGTGATGCACTCCGCGTTCAGCTGCCAGCATCAACAAGCGATGAGCAAGCAGTGTGTTTGCGCCATAAGTTTTTGAAAGTTGATAATGAAGACCTTCAGTTGCTGCTACATCAGAAACATCACTCATCATGTCTGTTGCCTGTTCAACTGTGATGCCGTACTTATCAGCCAAGTTTTCAACTTGTAGATAAGGCTCTTCGGTTGCGTCTTTATCTAGCTGGTATGAATGGTGATACAGCTCTACATCAAGTCCAAGCTGCTCGATTGCTTTGTGAAGTCGAACAAAACCTATGTAACACCAAGGGCAAACTACATCGGACCAAACGTCAATACGCATATGCAAAACCTACGCTAACTATCAATTAGGTGCAGTGAGTGTCAGCAAAGTTGCTTCTGGACGACAAGCAAAGCGAACTGGTGTGTATGGATTTGTGCCTAGTCCTGCAGAAATATGCATCCACGAATCGCCATACTTGTGCAATCCTTTTGCGCGTCTCGTGTCTAAATCGCAATTTGTTACTAAAGCGCCGAGCAATGGCAAACAAAGCTGTCCGCCATGTGTGTGACCCGCAAGAATAAGTGGAACTTGGTCTGCACTCATTGCATCGAGGATACGCAAATAAGGTGCATGCGTTACTCCAATTGCAAAAGCATTTCCATTCGGCCTGCCTGCAACCGTTTCATAATCATCGTAGCCAAGATGCGGATCATCAACACCGCGAAATTCAATGCGGGTGTTTTTGATTGTGATCTCAGCACGGACGTGGGTTAGGTCAATCCAGCCCAGTTCTTCAAGTCCTGTTTTCAAATCCTGCCATGGAAGTTCAACTCCACCAATTAATTTTCCGTCTGGTTTAAAAAGATACCGTGCAGGGTTTTTCAAACTTGGTTCGAAGTAGTCGTTTGAACCAAAAACAAAAACCCCTGGTACGCCTTGAAATGCACTAAAAGCGCCAAGCACACTTGGTACCGACTTCATATGCGCTAGAAAATCACCGGTCACTACAACCAAATCAGGTTTTAGTTCTGCAAGTTCTGAAATCCATTCCTGCTTTTTAAATTGGTGTGGTGTCATGTGCAAATCGCTGAGATGCAGTATTTTTAAACTCTTTGAATTCTCAGGTAATACTGGAATTGTTTTTTCTCGAAGTGTGTATGCGCGCACTTCGTAGCCAGCACTGTACGCAAGACCTGCACCTGCAGTTATGCCAAGGCCTGCAATCCACGAAGAAATGGGTTCCACGCCCCTATCGTGGCAGGATGTCCTTATGAGCGAACTAAAAGCCACACTTCAAGCCGATTTAACAACTGCAACCAAAGCCGCTGACAAGGTCACTTTGGGCACTCTCCGAATGGCACTAGCCGCCATCACAAATGAGGAAGTTTCTGGAAAAGAAGCTCGAGAACTAAGTGATGCCGAAGTTATTTCAGTCCTTAGCAAAGAAGCAAAAAAACGTCGCGAATCGATTGAGGCATACGAACAAGCAAACCGACAAGATCTTGCCGACATCGAAGCATCTGAATTGAAAGTGCTTGATAAATACTTACCAGCTCAACTGACCGAATCCGAAGTTGCTGACATCATTGCAAAAGCAGTCGCAGAAGTCGCTGCAACTGGCGCAGAAGGCATGAAAGCGATGGGCGGAGTAATGAAAATTGTTACCCCACAAGTCACCGGTCGTGCTGATGGTGGTCAAGTTGCTGCGGCAGTGAAGAAAGCGTTAGGCGCATAGCAAATGTCCGAGCCAATTTGGCGTGGAAGTATTGAAAACAAATTACTTCGCTTTGGAATTACACCAATTCTTGCAATCATTTTTGCACTTTCTTATGTTTTGAATGACACTGCAAGACCAGAAAAACAAATTCACGGTTGGGGATGGTTTTTCCTTGGATTGGTGCTAGTTCTTGCATACGGTGCAGTTGTAACTTTCAGCAAATTGATTGTTGAAGTAAGAGAAGATGGATTCTTTATTCGTTACGGTTATTGGGTATACCCATTTCAGAAAATAGATTGGAATCGGGTTGCGAGCGTGCGCGTAATTCAAGTTGAACCAACCCAATGGGGTGGCTGGGGTTTTCGCTGGGTTCCATGGAAAAAAGCAACTGCAGCTGTAATGCGCCGCGGACCTGGTTTGCGATTTGATTTTTCTAACGGTCGAGTTTTTGTCATCACAATAAATGACGCAGAAACAGCGCTGGCGGCAATCCGATCTGTTCTTGACCGAATGCCGCCAGCGTAGTTTCAGGGAATTACAAGTTTTGTGCGACCACCTCTGCAATTTGCACTGCATTTAGTGCAGCGCCTTTGCGCAGGTTGTCATTGCTGATAAACATCACAAGTCCATGACCTTCTTTTACTGAAAGGTCAGGGCGTAAACGTCCAACAAATGAAGGATCTTTGCCCGCAGCAAGTTGCGGAGTTGGAACATCAACAACTTCGACGCCGGGAGCGGACTTCAAAAGTGCTGTGGCTTCCTCAACCGAAATTGGATTTTCAAATTCAGCGTTGATTGACAATGAATGACCTGAGAAAACAGGAACGCGGACACAAGTTCCAGAAACTGGAAGTTCAGGGATGCTCAGAATTTTGCGAGTTTCAAATCGCAATTTTTTTTCTTCGTCTGTTTCATTTAGTCCATCATCAACAATTGAACCAGCAAGTGGCACAACGTTGAATGCGATTGGGGCAACGTATTTAACTGGCGCAGGTAGTTTTACTGCATCGCCATTCAGTGCAAGACCAGCAATGTCTTGTTCGACTCCTGCGCGCACCTGCCCTTCTAGTTCTTGCACACCTGCAACACCTGATCCAGACACTGCTTGGTACGACGAGACAACTAGGCGCTTCAATCCTGCTTTCTTGTGCAGCGGTTTTAAAACTGGCATTGCAGCCATTGTGGTGCAATTTGGATTTGCAATGATGCCTTTTTTGGCTTCTTTTATTGCTTCTGGGTTGACTTCACTAACAACTAAAGGCACCTCTGGATCCATTCGCCAAGCAGATGAGTTGTCAATCACGATGGCGCCTGCTTCAGCAAATTTTGGAGCGAGTGCTTTAGAGGTTGCACCTCCGGCAGAAAAGATTGCGATATCGATGCCAC
>JAHEEQ010000041.1 GCA_024640585.1 Micrococcales bacterium | reverse complement strand
TTGGTTGACCGAACTAGCACCAAATTTGGACGTGACCATCCTTGAGGCGAACTATGCAGGTTTTGGCGCGTCTGGTCGAAACGGTGGGTGGCTTTCAGCTTTATTCCCATCAGACATGGAAAAAGTCGCAAAAAATAGCAATCGGAATTCAGCGATTGAACTTCAACAAGAAATGAATGCAAATGTCGTTCGATGTGGTGATGTTATTTCAAAATTAGGAATTGATTGCGGTTGGGCATATGAGGGAAGTCTAAATATCGCAAGAAATGAGGCGCAATTAAAACGCGCTCAGGCAGAAATGAATTATTGGCAAGAATGGGGCTTTGGGGAAGAGGACTACCGGTTCATCTCCAAATCTGAATTTTCAAGTCGTTATCAATTCACAAATCAATTAGGTGCTGTATTTACACCAAACTGTGCTCGTGTCCAACCTGCAAAACTTGTTCAAGGACTAGTTGCAGAGCTTAAAACGCGAGGTGTCCGAATATTTGAGCAATCAGCTGTCACAGAATTTTCTTCGCACGAAGTTTCAGTTAACTCGTTCAAAGTGAAGACTGATTGGGTGATACGAGCTACTGAGGCTTACACGGTTAATTTCAAGAAATTTGCACGTGATGTAATTCCAGTTTATTCTCTCATGATTGCTACAGAACCATTACCTGAATCTGTTTGGAACGAAATTGGATTGAAAGGTGAAACTTTTGCAGATTTGCGACATCTTCTGATTTACGGACAGCGCACTGCCGACAATAGATTTGCATTCGGTGGAAGAGGTGCTCCTTACCACTTTGGAAGTCGCATTTCTCCAGAACTGGATCAAAATGCCAAAGTGCATAAAGAGATACGAATAGTTTTGGATGAGATCTTTCCCATGATCAAGGAATACCAAACAACACACACCTGGGGTGGGCCACTGGGCATTCCACGCGACTGGTACGCCCGAGTCGACATTGACGAAACTTCGCGGATTGCAAGTGGTGGAAGTTATGTAGGTGATGGAGTAGGTACTTCAGCACTTGCAGGACTCACGATTGCCGAAAAGATTTCAGGTATCGATTCCCATAGACAACGCTTACCTTGGATTAATAGAGAGAAGCGAAAGTGGGAATACGAACCTGTTCGCTGGTTGGGCGCAAACGTTGGCCTAAGAGTTATGGGTTTGGCAGATATTGAAGAGAACCTAACAAGCAGACCAAGTGTTGCGGCGCAAATGTTTAGCCCATTTGTAGGTCATGTTTAGATTGATGGAATAGCAGTCTTTTCAAACTGGTCAGATTTAGAAATCGACAAATATGTAACCAGTGAAATACCAACTGCAAGAAAAACAAAACTGACAAGTGTTGGACCGAGGTTCAGACCACCGTGTGCTTTTGACTGGGTTAGATAGTCGCCTAAAGATGCGCCAAGTGGTCTTGTGAGGATATAAGTTGGCCAGAATATTGCCACGCCTGTCAAGACATTTACTTTCCAAAAAAAGACTAGCAACGAAATAATTCCAATTGTAAGCAAAGCCGTCTTTGCGTATCCCAACCCGATTTCTTCTGACACTAAGTCTCCAGCAGCTGTGCCGAGAGCAAATGTTGTGAGAATTGCAGACCAGTAGTAGATCTCTCTTTTTCTAGAGTTGATGCTTTTCATTTCAATAGTTTTTTCAGATTGATACCATAAAGCGAAAATCATGATTAAAAAGATTGCGAAAATCGATGATGAGTAGATTAAAGGAAATTCAATTTTGTCTGTGAGGGTATCGGTCAGCAGCGTGCCTCCGATGCTGACCGATACGACTGTTAACCAGTAAACCGAAGGCGAGTACTTTGAACCTAATATTTGCCAAATTAGTAATCCGATCATTACTAATCCCATTACCCAGGTAGTTTTTAATAATCCAAACTTAAGTGTGCCACTTAGGTAATCAGCGAAACTCTCACCTACAGTGGTGGATAGCAACTTAATAACCCAGAATATAAGGGTGACTTGAGGGACTTTGGTCAGCGGAGAATTTGAGCCTGAACTTGCATCGATTTTGGTCATACCAATAAATTAATTGTTAACTTTTCGGTGACCGTCTAGAAAAAGTCAGAGTCGTGTCAGAAAACTAATGGCGCTGTCTTGCGACAGCGCCATTAGTTTTTTATGGTTTGTTACTTGGTCTTGTCGAACTTAATTACGCGACCGTTTAGTGGTTGAACTGGGCGCGCATTTCCTGCGTAAGCATTGCGGAAAGATTCAATCTGCAAAGGGCTCATGGTGATTGCAGTTGAGAACAAATTCCACTTAACGCCTTCAGAGCAACCTGGAGTAGTCAAGCTACCGTCATAACGGAAGGTTTGACGGTTCTTTGGAAGAAGTTTTTCCCAATCAAGTTCAATTAGTGTTTCTTCTGGATCTGATGTAGCGAATGGAATTGCATTTACGAATTCATCCCACGCTGCATTTTCTTTTCCAGCTTTAACCAAGATACCAACAACAGCAATTTCGTTATCTGCAGTCTTGTGCACGAAGTGAATTTCAAGCGGGTAGCGCTTTCCGTTCACTTTATGCTCTGATGGTGCGTGGAAGTGGAATTGAAGGAATGGGTACTCGGTTCCTGCAATTGTGATTGAGCTTTCTGCAGCTTCATTCAAAGGTTCGGCTTCAACAGTGTGACCGTTGTTGAATACACCGGCTTCGCCAGAAATGTAATCGAATGCAATGTTCTTCAGTTTTCTATTTACTGCACCCTTGACGTCGATAGGTGACTGTGCAGATCCGTCTGCACAAGTTACGTAAGTTTCATCAAGTTCACCCCAGTGGGCTGGACCAGTTTCACCGCTGTAAGACCAGCTTGCAGTAGCTGACACGTGTGCAGGGTTTGCGGCAATCAAACCGAAAACCAAAGCTGCAACCGCAAGAGTCACGCGCTTAAAAGTTGCTTTCATTTTTCTCCTCGAGTATTTCGGGCAATTGCCCGAAATCGGGATAAGTGTACTTAGGGTTTAGGGGAGCCCTTAATTTGGGCAAAATGCTCGAAAACTGACCGTAATTGTCCGATTACATGCGGTAATCGACGGTGCGACACGACCAAATCTTCACAAAATTGCAAGTCGGAGTGCTTAGTCTCACACCGTATCTCAGGTCGGGATAAGTTCAAGATTTAAGGAATCTGAATGTTTTCATGGACACTGCACGGTGACGGCAAGACTGTTTCCCCAGGTGAAGTTGTTTCTCCAGGCGAGCGCCTCTCGTGGCCACGCACTATTGGTATCGGTTTGCAGCACATTGCTGCGATGTTCGGCGCTACTTTCTTGGTGCCAATCATCACCGGCTTCTCGCCAAGCACCACACTCTTGTTCTCAGGTATCGGCACCTTGCTGTTTGTTGTTGTTACAAACAATCGCATCCCGTCATACCTTGGTTCGTCCTTTGCTTTCCTCGGACCGATTGCCGCTGCAAAAGCTGGTGGAACAGATATCGCACTAGCACTTGGTGGCATCGTTGCAACAGGTGTTTTGCTGGCTCTTGTTGGATTGATTGTTCAACAAGCTGGTATCAAGTGGATTGAAGCGATCATGCCTCCAGTCGTAACAGGTTCAATCGTGACAATTATTGGTTTGAATCTTGCAGGTGTTGCAAAAGGTGAATTCGCTGCAGATCCAAAACTTGCAACAATCACTCTGGTCTCGATTTTGATTATTGCTGTGATCTTCCGCGGTTTCATCGCACGCCTTTCAATCGTGCTTGGCTTGGTTGTCGGCTACGTATTTGCAGCCGCTACCGGTTTGATTTCATCGGATGCATCTGCAGGTATCTCAAATGCAGCATGGTTTGGAACCCCTACATTCACAACTCCACAATTCTCATCAAACGCAATCATTTTGTTCTTGCCGGTTGTTTTGGTTTTGATTGCTGAAAACGTAGGTCACGTTAAAGCTGTTGCAAACATGACTGGTGATGATCTAGATCCAATGATTGGTAAAGCTCTTATGGCGGACGGTCTTGCAACAACACTTGCAGGTGTTGGTGGCGGTTCTGGCACAACCACTTACGCAGAAAACATTGGCGTTATGGCAGCAACTCGCATTTACTCAACTGCTGCATACGCAGTAGCTGGTTTTGGCGCAATTGTTTTGTCAATGTCTCCAAAACTTGGTGCAGTGCTTTCATCTGTTCCGACTGGTGTACTTGGCGGAGCTGGCACAGTTTTGTTCGGCATGATTGGTGTGCTTGGCGCGAAAATCTGGATCCAAAACAAAGTTGATTTCAGCGATACAACAAATCTGATGATTGCTGGTGTAACACTTGTTGTTGGTATTTCTGACATGTCATTCACTGCCGGCGATTTCACTTTCACAGGTATCGTCAACGGCACTCTGATTGCTGTAGTCGGCTACCAAATCATGCGTGCTGTATCGAAAACCCGCGGCACTCGCTAAATCCAAGCAATAAAGGTGGCGCTCAGGGCAACCTAAGCGCCATCTTTACTTGTTGCAAGATTCTTCTAGTACGTTGGACCATGGAGGAGAAACAATGAAAAGAATTCTTGCAATATGCATATCTTTTGCCTTGAGCATAGGTGCAATTTCGGGCGCTAAAGCCATAGAAATTAGTGGTGGAATGGCGGAAATTTGGGGTGCTCAGGTAAGTACAAACGGATCAACATCTGTCGCTATTTGGCAAAATATGGACTACTACATCTCGTTTAATTTTGATAATAAAGATAGCGGCTGGACGGTCCCAATGCATTTTGAAAATGCTGGTACAACAGCAATAGCTGAAGTTTTAGATAATGGAAAAGTTTTCATTGCATATTCTGATATCGATGGCAAGTTGAATTTCGTCACAACCAAAGATGGCAATAATTTTTCGGAGCCAGTAATGATTCCAAAGACAAGTGGCATGGAGTTTGGCTGGAACTTTGATATTGAGAGTGCAGAAAATATAGTCACTATTGTGTCAATTCCAACACAAGATTCCAGCCGCGCCGCCTATAGCTGGAGTTCGAATGTAAAGTTGAATTCCTGGGACAGAAAACTGATCACTAATAACGTCATGCCGTCTACTGTTTTTGATGATTGTGGTGAAGAGTCAGATACTTGCCGACACAGTACAAATATCACACTTGGTATTTCTGAAGGTGGTCAGCAAATAGTTTTTGTTGATGCAAATCTGACTACCGAGTCTGGTGCATGGATAGACACCTGGGGTTATTTTGCAGTCCAGCGAAAGTCTGCCGCCAGCTCGTGGAAAAACTTTCAAGCTCTAGACAGGTTCGGACCAGCCGAAACTTCGGGTTATTCAATGGTAGAGCCGCAATTCTCTTTCACGAAGAAAGGCAAAGCCGCCGTCTCTTTTAAAAAGGGGATATTTGTTGGCGAGACAACTCACCAAGCGATTAAGATTTTTGTGAGTGCTGGTTTTGATAAACAATTCGTTCAAAAAGATTCTGGAACCTTAAGCGCTGGATTTGGCTCATCAAGCGCGAAGATATTCCCAATTGGGGAAGATTTTTACATGGTCTACAATCAATATTTATCGGATCCAATCAATGAATTTCCAAATCTGGCTGTCAAGTATGCAGAAGTTGGGCATGCTAATAAGGGAACAAAAATTATTAAGAATGGGCGACATACGGTGATCGAAGCAAAAACCATAAATGGGATACCGACCGTAGTTACTTTTTCTACTGTAGATTCAAAAAACTTTGGATCCGTGACAAAACTTAAAAAAGGTGAATGGACAACACCAAAAAAGATTTGGTCGGGTTTCCAAGATCGTTCCTTATTTGAGTGGAGTACAGCATGCGATTCGTCTGCCAACCAATTAGTTTGTACCGCAGCAACGCTGCAAACGACGGTTTGGGAGTACGAGGATCTGCTTGGAGTGGACGCCAAATTCATCAATTAATTAACTAGCGCCTGCGCACATTCAGCTTGAATGTGCGCAGGATTGCTTTTTGAATTCCAATTTTTGGAGTCGACTAAACTCTGACCCCTCACGGGGCGGTAGCTCAGTTGGTCAGAGCAGCAGACTCATAATCTGTCAGGTCGTGGGTTCGAGCCCCACCCGCCCCACTTGAAAACGCGGCAGAAATCGCAATGGAACATAATCTCGGACTAACTTGCTATCCAGTTGGTGGATTAGTTCAGATCCCATGCATTGAAAGAAATGCAATTGCTGCTGTGAAGGAAATAAATGCGTCGCGAATGGCAATTCGAGGAGATGGCAGCCATGTAGTTTCCCTCGACAATGTCATCAAAACAATGCGCGAGACTGGCGCAGACATGAAAATTAAATATAAAGAAACCTCACGAGGTGGCTTGGCAGTGAATGTGATTGAGTGCTAATCGACTATTTTGATTTGCCTGCAAGCGTGACAACAACATATTTCGATGTGTACCCAGCGCCATTTAACTTATAGCTAAAAGTCTGGCCAGTTGCATTTGCGCTCAAGGTGACAATAAATGTTGCTGAACCTTTGGAATTTAATTGCATATAGCAACCGCGACTATTTGCCACACTTCGATCACATCCAGACCCCAGAGAATTTGTGCTGGTGTCAACAATCAAGCTCAGGCCACCTGTTAGATTGAAAAAATCGACGTATATGTATTTGAATGCGTATGCAGAATTTGACTTGTAAGTGAATTTCAATAAATCTATTTTGGAATCTAAACTCGATTTAAAGTTTCCACTTTTGCCTAGTTTCGAAACTTTCAAAACTTTGTTTTTTGCTTTTAAAGTGAGATTTGAAACCGGTCCACAAATCTGAGCCCCATTAGCAACACATGCTTCAGGTGTTAATGGAATTTTTCCGTCTGATGAGAAAGTAACCGATTTGGTTGATGAGGTCCAGGCTTCTGGTCCTACATATTTAAACTGAAAATGCATCCCAGGTTCTGCGTCAAGTAATGTTAAGTAGAAAGTCTTAGTTCCATCGGCGCCTAGTGTGATTGCGCATTCCTTTTGAATTGTATTTCCCGCAGCACAAAAGCTGTTGGAATTTGACCTCACAATAAGTTTTAGGCCTGCTGAGATGTCAAAGAATT
Source organism: Micrococcales bacterium (assembly GCA_024640585.1). Next base: position 1,054 of record JAHEEQ010000041.1, on the reverse strand, counting down.
GAAGTGTTGCGGTCTTGGACGCATTGTCTTGCCCTGCATTTATTGTGAAATTCAACTTTGAAACTTTTGTACTTATAAATGTCGTCGTGGAATTGGAGGCTAGAGCCTTCCCTGAACCTGAGTTAAATGACACGGTCGATATGGGGGCACAAAGTTGATTTTGGAAATTATTGCAGCTGTATGTTGTTGCAACCGCGGGAGGTGCATCGACCAAAGCAATAAACAGAAAACTTAAGGCAATTGAAATATAAAACTTTGACGCATTGCGCATATTTCCACCAACATTTAATGGATGGACCTTGCGCGCATCCTGAACGCATTCTACCTCTTATAAAGAATAATGGATACAAACATCTAGGCTTAACTTGTGTCTGAATATTTGCTGGCAGCGTTAATGATCTTGGGGCTGAATTTGCTACCTGCATTTGGTCCGCCAACTTGGATTCTCCTCGTTTATCTGACTTTGACCCTTGATTTGGAAGCAGTGCCACTTATTGTCTTAGCAGTTGTTTCGGCGGCAGTAGGCCGTTTTCTTATGGCAAATGGAGTTAGAAAATTAAGGTTGAGGTTTCCGAAAAAATATGTCGAGAACATGACAAACCTTGGGCAAAAAATAGTTTCAAACACTTTGAGCATTTGGGGATTATTCCTGTTATTTATTTGGTCACCTCTTTCATCGGCGCAAATGTTCGTCGTAGCAGGACTTCTACCTCAAGTTAACCTCGGAATTTTGACTGTAGCTTTTGCGATTGGCAGGTGCTTCACTTATTCAGCTTACGTATATGGCGCACACGAATTTTCGCATACAGATGTGGGGCAGAAGTTGATTAGCGAAATGACTTCACCTTGGATGATTGCAATACAAGTTGTTTTAGTAATCGGAGTCGTCGCGCTTGGCCGAATCAAATGGAAACCGGAAGTGAAAAATGGCTGATTTCAAATGGGGAGCTGCGACAGCTGCATACCAAATTGAAGGTGCGGCAAATGAGGGCGGACGAACTCCTTCAATTTGGGACAAGTTTTGCGAAGTTCCTGGGAATATTCGAAATGGCGA
>JAHEEQ010000023.1 GCA_024640585.1 Micrococcales bacterium | reverse complement strand
GCAATTGCTCAAGAAGTGAAATTGTGTCTCGAAGTTCTTTTTGTTCTTTTTCGATTTCAATTCGAGAAAATTTAGTTAGTCGACGAAGTGGCATTTCAAGGATGTAATTTGCCTGAATTTCGCTTAGTTTGAATTGCTTCATCAATTGTTCTCGAGCTGCGGCTGTGTCATCGCTTGCTCGAATCACCGCAATTACTTTGTCGATGTCAACAATGGCAATCAAGAGTCCGTCAACTAAGTGAAGTCGATCAAGTGCCTTCTTGCGACGAAATTCGCTTCGCCTGCGTACAACCTCAATTCGATGCCCAAGAAATACTTCGAGCATCTCAACAAGTCCGAGTGTTTGTGGAGCGCCATCGACAAGAGCAACGTTGTTGATGGAGAATTGATCTTCAAGCGGTGTGGTTTTGTAGAGTTGAGCGAGAACTGCTTGTGGATTGAAGCCAGACTTGAGTTCGATTACTAATTGCAAACCTTTTTCGCCATCAGATAAATCTGTGACATCTGATATCCCAGTTATTTTTTTGGAAGTTACACCTTCTTTGATCTTTTCAATAACTTTTTCGGGGCCGACGTTGTATGGCAGTTCCGTGACAATCAGAGCAGTGCGCCGGGCAGAAACATTTTCAACTTTAACTGATGCGCGAATCTTGAAGGTTCCACGTCCATCTCGGTAGGCATCAGCAATTCCTGACAAACCAACGATGATGCCACCTGTTGGTAGGTCTGGACCTGGGATGTATTTAATCAAATCCGATACGCCAGCTTTTGGATGTTTCAAAAGATAGCGAGCCGCTGTTACTACTTCACTTAAATTATGAGGCGCCATATTTGTAGCCATGCCCACTGCGATGCCCGAAGCTCCATTTACCAACAGCGCTGGAATAGCAGCTGGCAAAACTTGTGGTTCGGTTTCACGTCCATCGTAGTTTGGCGCGAAATCAACAACATCTTCATCCAAGGATGCGGTCATTGCAACTGCTGATGGAGCAAGTCGAGCTTCGGTGTAGCGATATGCCGCCGGTCCGTCATCAAGAGAACCAAAGTTTCCATGACCGTCTATTAGTGGTAGTCGAAGTTGGAAGCTCTGAGCCATACGAACCATTGCATCGTAAATCGCTCCATCGCCATGCGGATGGAGTCGACCCATAACCTCACCAACTACACGGGCTGATTTCACATGCCCGCGATCTGGGCGCAACCCCATTTCACTCATTGTGTAGAGAATTCGACGTTGTACCGGTTTTAATCCATCTCGGGCGTCCGGAAGAGCACGGGAATAAATAACTGAATACGCGTATTCGAGAAATGAGCCCTGCATTTCGGAAGCGACATCAATATCGACGATATGTTCTTGGACTGGTTCGGCTGCAGGTGCAGACTTACGCGCCACAAATTCTCCTGAAAACGTCGGTTTGATTGATTTGGCTCAACCTGCGGGATTTTATGGTGCTTTTCGCTCTGATTCGTGCACCCTAGTAGCGTGGCGGTATGGTTCCAAGTCAAAGCCGATTTGAGCAGATTCCAGTCACCTTACGTGATGGTCGGAAAGTCACAGTACGGCCCATATCTCGCAAAGACGCTGAGCGCTTGGTTGCATTCCATGAAAGTTTGTCAGACCGAACGATTTATCAGAGGTTTTTTGCGGCTCATCCACACTTGACGGACAAAGAAGTTGAACGATTTACACATGTAGACCACAGTTTGCGCGAGGCCTACGTTGCAGTGTTGGACGATGACATAGTTGCAGTGGGGCGCCTCGATACGATTGATGACAAAACTGCAGAAGTAGCGTTTGTAATTCGCGATACATTCCAGAGGCAAGGTTTGGGCTCCGCATTGTTTTCGCTACTTGCAGAAACAGCTCGAGCGCAGGGAATTAGAACTTTTGTTGCCGAAGTACTTCCACAAAATCGGGCGATGATCCGTTTGTTTGAAGTTTTTGGTGACTCAATCAAGAAAGAGACCGAAGACGGCGTGACCCATATTGAGATTAGTTTAGGTAAATAAGTTGAGTGAAGTAGAAAATAAATATTCAATGCGAGAAGTCTTGTCGCCAATGGTGATTCGAATGCTTGCTGGTGTTGGATTGAATGCAGTTGGCGGTGGACTAACTCTTTCCTTGCTTTTGGTTTACTTAACACAAATTCGCGACATTCCAACTGCGCAAGCAACTGTAACTCTTTCGATCATGGCTGTTGTCAGTCTTGCGGTTTCAGGTCCAGTCGGAACATTGGTAGATAAATATGGTCCGCAACCTGTCATGCTGGTTGGGCTCGTAGTGGATGCGGTTGCGGTTGGTTTATGGAGCCAGGTTCACACACTTCGAGATGCGTACTTAGTAGGAATTCTTGGAGCTATTGGCGGAAGTTCAATATGGCCCCCACAGTCAGCGATGATTGCGCGAATTACTCCGCCAGAACATCGCCAACGCGTATATGGAATTCAATTCATGTTGCTAAATGCAGGCTTAGGACTTGGCGGAGTGATTGGTTCGCTCATGGTGATTGCCAATGATGCAGCATCTTTCGAACGACTCTATTACCTAAATGCTGCTTCTTATGTTTCTTACTTTGTAATTGCCTTAACTATGAAAGTGGGTAGAGGGAAAGAAACTCATCACGAAGAAGAACTGTCTGAAGGTGGATACCGGGAGGTTTTCAAAGACAAGGTGATGGTTCGGTTATCTATTTCTTCACTCTTAATGCTAGTTGCTGGCTATGCAAGTATTGAAGCTGGAATTTCACTTTTCGCGACCGCACATGTGGGCCTTTCGCCAAAATGGCTAGGCGTGATTTTTGGTGTTAATACTGCGACCATAGTTTTAGGGCAGACTTTTATTCTTAAATGGGCTCACCTCAAATCGCGTAGCCGGCTATTGACTGGAGTGGGTTTGCTCTGGGCGGTTTCTTGGGTAGTTGTTGCTTTAGCCGTACCAACCGGAAATGGTGTTGCAGTTTTTCTTCTTTGTTTGAGTCAGTTCATTTTTGCGATTGGTGAAATGCTCTGGTCTCCAATCGGTCCTGCACTTGCGAATGAATTAGCACCTCCAAATTTACGAGGCCGCTATAACGCATTGAGCTCATTGCAATGGAATGTGGCAAACACAGCTGGTCCATTAATCGCTGCAGTCACTTTAGGAAGAGGTTTTCCATATCTTTGGATTGGAACGTTGTTACTTGGATGCATAGTTGCATCGATACTGATGTCTAAATTGCGTTTTGTTCTCACCGCAGAGCAAGACGGGCGAGTAGTTGCATGATATCTCTGACGGATGTGCTCCCAGCAGCGTTAAACGCACTGGATGCAATTGATGAACCTTGCGAACTTGTTATTCCCAAGGCCAAACGAGTAGTGGTTTTTTTGGTAGATGGACTTGGCTACCAAAATTTGCAAAAGCACAGCGATTTGCATGTTGTTGCTGCGCAAATTCTTAGCACTAATGGGAAATCTACTCTTCCAAGCACGACTCCGGTTTCACTTGCAAGCATCGGCACTGGTTTGAACCCAGGAAGTCATGGATTTCTTGGTTCAACTATTTATATTGAACAGTCGGATTCAATTTTGCAGCCTCTAAAGTGGGAATCTGATCCAAACCCAAAAGCTTTTCAGCCTGAAAAAACCAAATTTGAATTGGCAGAAAATCGGTATGTTGAAGTAAATCGGATTGGACCAGCCGCTTATGCAAATTCAGGCTTGACGCAAGCGGTCTTGCGCGGAGGGCAGTATTTGCCGGCAGAAAACTTGGAAGAGATTGTGCAAGTGACAACAAAATGTTTGAAGTTAAACCATCCATCACTTACATATGTTTATTATCGAGAACTAGATCGAGTTGGACATGTATACGGGGTTAGTTCAGAAAACTGGCGCAATGAGCTTGTTTCAGTTCTCGAATGTATTGCCAAAATTCAAATAGCTCTTTCAGACGATGATCAACTATTAGTTACAGCAGACCATGGAATGATTGACATCGAAAATAGAATTTGGCTTGAAGATATTTCAAATCTATGGAGTGCTACAAAAATGATTACGGGCGAGCCGCGATTTCGACATTTTTATGCACACACTGGAACCCGAGTGGCACTTGGAAATGCGCTCAAGCAACTTGAGAATTTTGCAAGCGTCTACTCCCGTGAAGAATTCATTGAAACTGGTTTAGTTGGGGAAGTTGAAGATCAGTATCTCTCTCGATTAGGTGACTACGTTGCTATCGCGAAAAATGCTTCTGCGCTTTGTTCACGCACAGTTGATAAGCGAAGTTCGAACTTGATTGGCAATCACGGTGGAAATACCGATACCGAGCGTGACATTCCAGTATCGGTGCTGGCAAGATAGAACTATGGCGCAATTAATTTATTTCTGTGGAACCATGGACAGTGGCAAGTCCACCCTCGCTTTACAGACAGCGCATAACCATCAATCCCGCGGCCGCAAAGGGTTAATCTTTAGTAGTAAAGATCGCGCGGGCAGTGGAAAACTTTCATCCCGCATAGGTTTACGTGCAGATGCAATCGAAGTTGATGACTCGTTGAATTTTCATGATTTTGTCTTGGAGCAATTGGCTAAAAGTCAGAAAGTTGATTTCATAATTGCAGATGAAGTGCAGTTCTACACACGTGAACAAATTGAGCAACTTGCAACAATCGTAGATAGCCTTGAAATTGATGTTTTCACATTTGGAATCTTGACTGATTTTCGAACTGAAATGTTTCCAGGCTCTGCGCGACTCGTTGAGTTGGCTGATGAAATCAATCCGCTGCAAGTTGGCGCACTTTGCTGGTGTGGGGCGCGCGCAACCCATCAGGCTCGCATCGTTAATGGCACCATGGTCAAAGAAGGTGAGCAAGTTTTACTAAGTACAGCAGATGATGTTGTGGCTTACGAGGTTCTTTGTCGCAGGCATCATATGCGTGAAGTAACTTCACGTAAATCGCGCGATTACTTTGCAAACAATGTTCCATTGTTTGGTGAAACTAATTAGTTATCTTTTTTGCGACTTCCAAAGAGGATTTCGTCCCAACTTGGCAATTTAGGCCTCTGAACACCCTCATTTTCATCTTCTTCAGCCGTCAAGGTGTCAAACAAAGTTGCAGATGGAGAGGCAGGTTGTTTATTAACCAAACCGATTTCATCGGGTTCTGTTTCAACTAACTTCATCCCCAATTGTGGATCTGTTGGCTGTTCAGCAACATAGGATTCAATTGAAATCTCTACCTCTTCAATTGTGTCATTTTCGAGGTCGGTTGATTCTTCGTCAGAATTTTCCAAAGTAGCTGGAACTACAGTCAAGCGCGGGGTTTGTTCAACCCGAATGAATTCGGTTGGTTGGGTTGGAGTTGGGGCAGGAGTTTTAGTTGTACTTTCACCCATCAACCATCGAGCTTCTTCGTCTGATGGAACCAAGGCGCTATTGCGAACGTCGTAAAGCCAAGTTGCTTTTCGATTTCCATCTTTTGTCGGGTAATCGAGAGTTATGTTCCATCTGCCATCTTCACGTCGAAAAGCGTCCCACTTCAACATATCTTCATCAACTGAAAGGGGACTGAGGCGCGAAAGAACAACATCAATCAGAGGTCCAGTACCACTTGCTTTACGGATGATTGTGTTACTTGCTTTATCTGCAACATATGCGCGCTCTTTTAAAACCGGAGGTGCAAAAATCATGATGCGTTCGAGATCAGTACCGGTTTGAGCTGCTAGCTCATTTGGATTTGCTCCAGCGCGAATGCGAAATTGAATTTCTCGAGGTGTAAGGTTTTCAATAACGATTGGTGCAATAGGTGTCACTTTGGCAGCGTCTTTGTTAATTGCCACTTCTATCCACTGCCCTGCAGAGTTTTGCAAGATAATGAAAGTGCCATCATCCGAGAACGCTACAAATTCCAAATCGCTCACAACTAACTCCTCTAGGAGCATACTCTCATAATTGTCGACAATTAAGTTTTCGCCACGCGCCTATGTGGCAATGTTTTGCAATTAGATTTGGCAAGTGTCGATTCAAAATGACTATCTAGACCACGCTCGTAATCTCGCGAGACAAGCTGGGGAAGTGCTATTGGATGGCAGACCTGATTTTGCTCGGAACTCCATTTTAGAAACCACCTCAAAATCGTCGCCAACTGACTTAGTCTCGGAGAAGGATCTTGCTTCTGAAAAAGCAATTGTTGATGGCATCTTGTCGCGGTATCCAGATGATGGAATTGTGGGAGAAGAAGGAACTAACAGGTCAAGTAAATCTGGAATGAAGTGGATTATCGATCCGCTAGATGGAACCATCAATTACATCTATGGTTCGGGTTTCTGGTCTGTGTCAATTGCGGTTGCAGATCAAAATGGAGTCTTTGCAGCTGTTGTTTATGTGCCGCTCTTAGATCTTGAGTTCTATGCGGTTCGCGGGCAAGGTGCTTATCGCGTGGATCGTTTTGGGAATGTGAAATTACCAAAAATTGGCGAGGTTGAAATGAAGCATGCACTTTGTGCAACTGGCTTCGCATATAAAGAAGAAATTCGAAAAGAACAATCGGAACAGTTTTTAACAATCATCACGAAAATTCGTGACATTCGACGAGTTGGCTCTGCCGCTTTCGACTTATGCATGGTTGCGTGCGGGAATGTGAATGCATATTTTGAAAGAACTGCCCAAATTTGGGATATAGCAGCTGGCACACTGATTGTGGAAGAGGTAGGCGGAATTGTTTCTGGGTTAAATGGCAAAGCACCCGGACCCGATTTCACTATTGCAGGGCCACCAATTTTGCAGTCACAACTTGTGAAACATTTCGAGAATTGCTAATTCTGAATTAAGCGAAGTTTTTCTTTATACATCTTTGCATTTTTGATGTACATCTCAACGTTCCAATCGAATGCTCCGTTTTCGACTGCATCTTCACGAATTTTTGCAGGAACTCCATATGCCAATGCATTATTTGGCACCAACGTGTCATCTTTCAAAACCGCACCAGCTGCAACAATCGCACGTGACTTGACTAGAACTCGATGCAACATGACTGAACCAGAGCCAATTAAGACATCGTCTTCAACGGTGCAACCTTCCATATGCGCGTTATGCCCGATTACACATCTACTTCCAATAATGGTGTCGTGCTTTTCGGTGCAGTGAATAATGGAGCCATCTTGTACTGAGGTTTGAGATCCAACTGAAATTAGACCTGAATCGCCACGTAAGACCGTGGTCGGCCAAATTGAGGCTTCGGCCCCAACAATCACATTTCCAATAATGACGGCATCAGGGTGCACAAAGGCATCTGGGTGGATTTGAGGAACTAGTTCTCCGAGAGCATAAATAGGCATAGGCGTATCTAACCCTGCCTAGACGGGCAATCGCCATGTCGATAGGCCATAATCCGCCCCTGCTAGGACTGGCTAAAGGAAAAGGAGTGATTCGTGGCTACCGATTATGACGCCCCCCGAAAAACGGATGAAGAACTTCCCGAGGATTCGATCGAAGAACTAAAAGCTCGGCGAGCCGACAAGGTCAACTCATCTGTAGACATGGATGAGGAAGAACTAGCCGAAACAATCGAACTCCCAGGAGCTGATCTCTCAGAGGAGTCAATGGGGATTGAAGTTCTCGTCGTTCATGAGTATGAACACGACGAGTTCACTTGCAGCGAATGTTTCTTGGTACGCCATCGTTCTCAGTTGGCAAAGACAGTTGGCAAAGAACCTGTTTGCAAGGAATGCGCTTAAGAAGCTCTTAATGCGCAATCTAAAAACAAACTCACCTGACCAACTCTTTTATTCTGAAATTCAATTTCCACCAATTTGGCAAGCCTTGTTAGGGCTGCTCGTTACGAGTTCGCTCGGAATTGCTTATGGCAGCGCTGTCTCATCTGCTTGGGGTTGGGCGCTAGGACTCGCTTTAAGCGCAATTGCATTGTTCTGGTGGTTTTCAAAAAGTATTCGCATAAGCGTTTCTTCAGGTTTTCTACAAATTGGCAAAATGAAAATTGAGCATGAATTTATTGGCAAGGTAAATAGTTTTGATCAGGCACCGTTCCTGCAAAGAATCCGTGGCGAAGCTCACAGGCAAGATGTTTTCATTTTGCGTAATTTGAGTTTGGGTGGAGTGGAAATTGAAATTGAAGATTCGCGCGACCCGTTTTGCCATTGGGTTGTTAGTTCCAAGCATCCATCTAGACTTACATCAACACTTCTTGACGGGAAAGTAAATGTCTGAGGATCTGGTAATCAATTGCATACAGATGCACTCTGAT
>JAHEEQ010000019.1 GCA_024640585.1 Micrococcales bacterium | reverse complement strand
CCATGCTTGCTCGTGGCATGCACCAGCTCCCCGCTGCGAAAAACGTGTAGGAGATCCCATACACAGACTTTCCAATGCATGCGATTTCGTTGTTTGCCTGCTGGGATGGTGAACACTGGGTGATCATGCTGCCTAGCGAGTACTGAACCAATAAAATAGCGACATAAGGATTGGGAGTAAAGATTGACACTAGAACATAACCATTTGCTGGAACGTGATTGCTGCAGAACGTGTAACTACGTCTTAGGTGCAGATCCAGTCCATGGAAAACTTCACTGCGGCTTGTCCTATTACCAAGTACCAGCTGCTGAGCGTAGACCAGTCAAGTTGGACAGTTATCCAGTGGTGTCAGCGGAGCACGTGTGCACTCACTGGATACCTAAAGCTAATTGAGTGTAGCCTCAGCTTTCATTAATGAGAGCGGGAAAGATTGCTTCAACATCTTTCGTGATTGCTGAGAATTCTTCCTTCAACCCATCTCCGTGATACAGCTTAAGCAGTTCTTGATTGCTTACCTGTCCAGTTGCAATGAAATCACGCAGGATGCGTTGAGTAAAGCCCACCAGTAGTGCATGCTTACGGATAGAAGTGGCAATTTTCTTTAGATTGTCGTGATTGACTTTGAGTAGTTTCTCAGTTTCAAGAATTGATGACAAGTCATTGGTCAAACGACCTAGCAAGCTTTCAAAGATGTCTTGATCGACGATGCGCAAAGTGCTCAAGAGCATACTTCGCGCTAGGTCAATAGCGATGAACAAGTTTGAGTAATCCATGCGAACGTCGTCGATGATGACTACGAATCCAACACCGGGCACCCATGAGATTCCATTAACGGAATTTTTCAATCCTTCTGACGAACGGTTTTCATCAAAAACAATGATGGCCAACTTGGCATCTCGGTTTGCCATTGACTCAATCATTTGACTGATAGCTGTATCGCGAGGTCGTCCGAGGCTATCAGTTCCTTCGATCTCACCTAGTGCAAGTGATTGATCGAACTTGATTTCAACAGCGATCTTCTTGGTTACGTCACCATTGACAGTTAGAACAATGTCACCCGTCTTATTACGTTTAATAGCGCCAACTGATGAGCCAGTCATTTGGACTTCATCTTCCGCATGTCCAACGCGTTCTAGGTAAGTACGAATCTCGTTGAAGATTTCCGTTTCAGCGCTAGTGCCAGACTCTGTGGTCTTTTCCTTTGCTTTGACATTACGTTCATAGATAAGCTTGAGCGATTCAAGCTGAGTTCCTAGCTCACCTTCAGTTCTGTTTAGGAATGCAGCAAAGCGATCTTCCATGAGTGCAATAACTCCGATCTGGAGTGCACGTTTGAATTCATCATCACGTTGCTTCTCTGGAAGGTCATCGAAGTACTTGAAGATAAGTGGGTGCTCGATAGAGCAGTCCGAGATGTTAAGTGCCTTGTTTTTTTGGTCTAGTTTGATAATTGCCATAATTTTTCCTTTGTTGTGGGCCTGGAGCCTGTGGTCTATTTATGAGGCTCACGAAGGTCTTAAAAATTTATACAGCAGGGAACATGCCTTTTTCAACACCAGCGATGTGCTTTCGGGCTTCTTTGACATAGCGATTAACAGCTGCATTCAAACGATTACGACCATCAAAGCGGATATGAGAGTCTTTAGATGTCGCATCTTTCACTGATTGTTTGTTCAGTTTTGCAGCAACACCAATTTCCCAAAGCTTCATTGTTTTCAACGGATTTTCTTTTCGCTTAAGCCATAGGTCGTAGACCTCAAGGGCTTTGCCGAGATTTCGAGCTGAGTAGTTTCTTGCCATTGGATAAAGAGCTGAACTCTCAGCATCCTTGAGTGCTTTACGACCCCTGCGAGATTTGATGTGCTCGTCTAGAAGTTTGGCAATGCCTGATTGAATTCCTCGTTTGTTCATAGACAGCGGAATCGCAATTACCAGGGCTACATCGGGTGTCCAGTCTGGATGCCATTCGCTGGGATCAGACATGGGACCGAATTTCACCTGTTGTCTCTGTTCACCAAAAAGCTTGGCTCCTTGGTCATTGACCGTCCACCACTTTTTGAAGTTGTCTTCGCGTACATCTCCAAAGTCAGCGTAAAGCTTGGCTAGTTTGCCTTTGCCGCCTTGCTCACAACACTTCAGGTATGCCTCAGAGCGTCGGAGATAGGCCCACCACCAGTAGTAGGGGCTTTGCTGTTGATCCTCAATAGGGCGGGGTGCTGACTTGCGGCCAAACAGGGGATGTGGGGCTAGGAAGTGTGTTTTCATTTCTTAACAAGTTATTCGCTTGAATTATTTTCAGGATATCACGAACAACCTAAAAATGACAAACTTCAGCTATGGGATTTACCCATGACCGCACTGGCCGGGTTAGTCAGCAATTAAAGAAGCAATCTATGAGAGTTCAAAAAATAAACCTTGAAAAATTTGGTGGTGGAAAAGTTGAAATCACAGTCAGTGAAATTGAAGCGTTATCAAGAGTGAAAAATGATATTGACTTGAAGATTTCAGACCCTGTAAAGTTCGATGAGCTTTTGAAAAATTCAATGCAATATGCAATGAATAATGTTGATTTGTTTCCTAGTATTGAATACTGCGAAGGTCCTGTCTGGATAGAGTTTCGAGAAGCACATGTCGATATGACGTGTAAATTGACAGCTAAAAAAATCATTGAGCAGATGTCAACGACTAGCTGATATCTGGTTGAACTCGATTTATTTCATTCATATTTCAAGCAATTCACACAAGCATTTTTACTATATGTGTGTAACTTTTTTAATCTAACTTAACCAACTAAATACAACGGAAAACAATGATTTTTGGATCTAAGCCATGATTAAGCTGACTATCGACCCCCAGGTGCTAACTATGTTGCGGCAAGCATTTCCATCGCCAGCGAATTCGGCGTCAAGAGCGCTTGCTAAATATGTAACAGCACTAGAGGGACTCTTGCTTGATGCTATGCAACGTGGAATAGCACCTGCACAAAGAAAGCTTGGCTTGTATCCAATCCCGTTGCATGACCTAGCCAACAAGGGTGGGCGGATTGGTCCCCAAAAGCTCCGAGTGCACAAGTGGCTTAAGGACAATCAATTGGAACTAGTACAAACGGTAGAGAAGGGCAGCAAATTTAGTGGAGAGTACTCAACAGTCAAGTTAACTAGGTTTGTAACGCTTGAAGATAAGGTAACTGTGAGCAGTGCAGTCATATCGGAGATCAAGTCAGACCGTGAGTTGGCTCATTACCTAACGGGCGTATCTGATGACAGCTATGCCGTTTTCAAGCACCTGTATCCAGCGATCGAACCTAGCTCGCGGCCTGAACCTGTTTGGGGATTCGATATGGTTTCCGTGGATGTGGAGTCACTGAAGGCTTTCATTGTGTGGCTTAGCGAAGGTGTCGAATTCGGAACCAAGGAGAAGCGCCAACAAGTTTTTAGGAATGCCAAGCTAGTATTGGCTGTAGCTTCGATTAATGGAAACATGTTTCCCCAACGCATTAAGCCGAGCCCATTCGGGCGCACCTACTATGAAGGTGTGAGCATCCAGAACGTGCACAAGGAATTAAGGCGCGCAGTACTTGGCAATTGTTGGGAGTACGACATGCGCAGTAGCGTTGTGGCTTGGAAGATGGGCTATGCCAAATTAATGCTTCTCAGCGCAAAGGTACAACCAGATGCTCGGGCGTATTTCCCAGCCACGACTCTATTTCTGGAGGACAAGGCTGATTTCATGTCCACTGTGCGTTACTTCACATTTGGAGCGGACTCTGTGCTTACTCCAGAATTCCAAAGTGGGCTAATCAAGCAAGCTCTGACCGCTATTAGCTTTGGAGCGAAGAGTACTGGGGCAGGGTGGGTGGATGGCAGCGGGCAATGGCAAAACCCAGCGCTGGTCAACATTTTGATGAACAAGGGTGAGCGTGAGAGATTTCTCTCTGATCCAACAGTCAAAGCCTACATCGAAGAACAACGTGCTCTGGATGATTTCATTTACTCACAAGCTAAGCTGTACTTGCCCAATCTGATGTCAGAAGCTTGTTTGCATACCGCTAGCGGTAGAACAAGCAAGTCAAAAGTCCTTTCCTATCTGTACCAGCATGCAGAAACTGACGCAATGAATTCGGTTTGTGCAGTTGCCCGCGAGCATGGACATGAACCGATTGCTCGAGTGCATGATGCTGTGTTCTTTCGCCGCCGACTGGGTCAAGATCTCAAGCAAGAAATTGAACTGGTCCTGCAGGAAGCTACGGGCAACAAGTACTGGCATTTGAGCGCCAAGCAAGTCAAGCGTTATACGCCTGTGTCCATTGACGCAGCTATGGACGAGTACGAGCACAAACAGCGCATCGCAGCAGAGGAGAGTCGTGCGTTTGAATACTTCTCAAGCTATGCGACCGAATAGAAATCTAGAGATTTCGTGAGTCCGTTCAATCTGTCGGGTTACCAATATTTTCGATTGTCCAAAGCCATGTTCTGACAATAAATTAGTTATTCCTGCAACACACACAAGGAGTAACTATGTCAGGTCTAAGCGCATTGAAATACACAAACAGCAAGCGTCAGCAGGGCAATAGCCCGCAGCATGCACGTCGCCAAAAACTTTGCAGTAAGTTGGATGAGCAAATCCTTTTAGCAAAAGCCGAGCAGTCAGGAACTCAGTTCGCTCCCACAAAGTTGCGAACAATCAAAGACGAAGCCACAGGGGAAACTCGAAAAGTAGAAACACCCAAGAAACTCAAGCCCTGGTGGTGGAAGGATGACAAGGGCAAGCTTTGCATCACTGTGCGCTATGGCGCTCGCACTCTTGAGATCATGGACGGTAAAAACGCCATAGAAGCTGACAGCATTGCTGATGTGATCACATCACTGCAAGTGATTCGTTCAGCCGTTGATGCTGGGGAGTTGGATAAACGTATTGAGGAGCTGGCAGACAAGGGCAAGTCCAGCGAATCAGTTCAAGCGCAGGCATCTCAGTCTGAAAAGCGATCAATACTGAGGTTGCCCGGCAAGGGTTGATAAGATTCGCTACTACTTGGAAGCCGACGTGAGTCGGCTTTTTAATTGGCACTTGTTTTTCTGCTTTCGACTAAATAAATGTAGAGAAAGGAGAGCAACTATGCGATTTACAGAAATCATCAATCCAGAGGATCAATTGGCGTTGTGGCGCTTGATATCTGACAAGGTTTGGTCCACCTTTGGACAAACAGCCCCAAAGCCCGGCGCAACAGCCCAGCCCCCAGTCGCTCCTGTAACCGCACCTAAAGTACTTTCTAGGGTGTCTGTTAAGCCCTTGCGCAAGGGTAAGGCTACCCCCGCAAAAAAGGGCAAGCCAAAGAAGCTTCCGATGGTTCCACCCCCAAAGCCACTACCCAAGCCTAAGCCCTTGCAGCCAACACAGGCCCAAACTAAACAAGCCCAGAATCAGCAACACCAACAGCTTGCCCATCACATTAAGCAGGCCTTAACCAAAAAAGCGCCGACCCCCAGCACCCTTCAGTCAACCCAGCCTAGAGGGCCAGTTGCAAACGCCGTGACCCCCATGAATAACAGCTACAGCGAGCGTGACAAAGACGAGCTAGTGTTCCACCGAAGAGAGAACCCCCTCAAGCCATTGAGAGATCAAAAACCAGAATGAAAATTCTGTGCTCCCCGAACTGCGACTGTTCTAAGTTTTGAGAATTTGCGCTTGGATGTCTCCGCTCTTTTCGAATTCATCGGAGTAGTTTGAAAGTGTGTAACCGTCGTACTCAACGCCAGTAACTAATTGCAGCTTTGGAGTGATTTCTTTCAAAAGCAACTTCAATTTTTTTGGATCGAATGCTTCGCCATCTTCCAATTCAATCTCTTCATCAATTAGTGTGCCACTTGTCTCCGCTTCCCACACAATGTAGTGACCTGATTTTTTCGGAAATTTCACTTTGGTGGTTTTGACTGGACCGCTTCCATCATGTTCAAAGTCATCTAGGACATCGTCATAGTCACCAGAAAAGTTGAATCCGTCCTCATCATCACTTTCAATTTCTAGATTAAGAACACCTTCGTAGATTCCAGATTGACAGTAGACCTCTTGGTACTCATAGTGCTCTTCTAATAAAGCCTCGTCAGGGACTTCAACGTCTTCATCTAGGTTGCCTTGAATGGCGTAATTGAGGTTTTCTTTGTTGTCTGGGTCAGACCAGAATTCAAACTGAGCCTTTGAGATTTTTCCGATTCCGATCTCGGCGCCATTCCCTGAAAGTCTGATGCGATAGCCCATGTTTGTCCTCTAAGTTGGTTGTGATCAGAATAATAATATGAAGCAGGGGGCAGCAAAACTTCCCAAACGCTTCATATCGCCACGATTCGATTGCCATGAGTTTTTGGCAGTAAACCGCGATTTCGATTCAAAATCGCACTCAACTAGGCCTTTTATGCTTACCTGCAGCAAGCGTTAATCATCCAGGCAGGCATAGCTGCAATGGATACTTTGCTATCTGATGGGGTAGTTATGAATGCAATTCGAATAAGTGGCAGCTTCCACGTGGGTATAGAGCAGTTGTAATCTATTCATTTCATTAATATGAAAGAATTAAAACTACCAGAAGCCAGCCAAGGATCGCAAGGTCGTGACGCTCAGTAGTTTTTCCGGCTGTGGCTGCGGAGCATTCGTGTGGCAGTAGAGCGCAAGAGCGGTAATGTAAGGGACTTACGTTGTGTTTTCGCCCTATAAATCTATAGGAATTGAGGTTTTCTTAGTGGATAGGGTGCGATTGAATTTAAAACGTGTAACATCGTCATTGAGGCAGGTAAAGCCTGAATCAACCGGGACGTCAACAAAGACATCCTAAGCGCGCTGTAAGCGCGTCGGTCTCAGGGTCTGCCACCCTTTCTATGAATGGCTCCGCTTTGCGGGGCCATTTTCTTTGCAGCGTATAGCAGTGAACATTTATTTAGACGAGAGTGGAGATACAGGTTGGATCCTTGACCAGCCCTATAAAAAGGGGGGATCAAGTAGATTCCTAGTCATTGCTGCATGCTTGGTCTCTCCTGATAATGACCATAAGACTGAGCGTGTTGTACGCAACTTGTACAAGCATCGTAAGTGGGTGTCTAGCAAAGAAAAAAAATGGGCACAAATGTCACTTGATGCCAGATTAGACTTCGCTATAAGTGCCGCAAAGCTCTTGAATACAACCCAAGGGGTTGGACTTAGAGTAATCGTTGTTGATAAAAAGAACGTAGAAGATCATATTCGTCAAGATCCCAACAAGCTGTACAACTACATGGTGAAGCTTTTGTTGATTGAGGAAATGGCAAACCATGAGCGAGTGACGTTTACGCCTGATCCCCGATCTATTAAGGTGGAAAGTGGGAATAGCCTTCATGACTATTTGCAAACTGAACTTTGGTTCACTCAGAAGTCTAAAACTGTTCTGGAAACAACTCCGCGTGATAGTCGGCATTGTTTGAATCTGCAGTTTGCCGACATGGTGGCAGGTGTTGTTCAGTCGCACTTTGAATTTAAGGCGTCTGCTCCATGGGAGACGCTAGGGAAGCACATTAAGCTTAGAAAGCTTTTTTTCTAAAGGTTTTTATGCCAGATCGTCCACTACTTGAGAGGCTGTCGTGGATTGCGGCTATTGTTGGGTGCTTATACGTTGTAGTACCAGATTTACAGCAATTGTTTAAAAGTGGGACTGGTGATGTCAACTTGCAGGGAGAGCTGGCAGTTCCATTCCCTTCTCGGGTAGCTAGTGCTAACGAGACTGCTAAAGTTTCACAACAGGCCGTTATAACTAAGACAAGGTGGGGATGTGACGAGGGTATAAAGAGCTTATCTGTTGCATTTGAATCGGCGAAGGAAATGCACTACAGGAGCTCTAGAGATGATTCGCTCATGCTTGTGGGGAGATCTGCGCTTTGCGTCCAAGATTACGCCTTATTAAAAGAGGTCATTGAAGAGATCTCGTTCAGATCAAATAGAGATTCTTTGCTGAAAGATGCTGTTGATGTTGCAATTGGTGTTGGCAACTTGCAAGAGGCAAATAGGTTTGCTGACTTGATGGTCTATAGAAGTAATGCTAATGAGGCAAAGCAAAAAATTGCTCAAGTAGCGTTAGGTAAAAAATAAAACATTCACTACGCAATTACACGTTTTATAACACGGCTCAAAAATACGCACATAACATGTTGATTTATATGAATAAATTTAGACGTAAATACGTTGCAAATCCGTTTAGCCCAGTTCGACTCTGGGTCGCGCCTCCAAACAAAAAAGCACTTAGAGCCATCTAAGTGCTTTTTTATTTAGGTCTCCACCTGATTCAGCTTTTCAAACGCATCA